>JAOAIH010000002.1 GCA_026414805.1 Spirochaetota bacterium
TTATCGCATTAACGTACATAAAATAGCTTTTTGCACATGTAATCTGTTTTCTGCTTGGTCAAGAACAATTGATTGTGGGGAATCAATAACATCATCGGTTATTTCTTCACCTCTATGTGCGGGCAAACAATGCATTACTTTGCAATCAGTAGCACATTTTTCCAGTATCTTTCGTGTAATTTTGTATTTGGCAAAATCTTTTTTTCTTCGTGAAGCTTCTTTTTCTTGTCCCATGCTTACCCAAACATCGGTATAAAGGTGAGTGGCATTTTCAACTGCTAATGAAATATCACTAGTGAGTGTTATAACACTTCCTGATTTAGAAGCTATGGAAAATGCCTGTTCCACAACTTCTTTTTTTGGATAATATCCTTTGGGGCAAGCTAACGCAAAATCTACGCCTAACATGGCAGCGGTAAGCATTAATGATTGTGCTACATTATTGCCATCACCTACAAAGGCTAATTTAACATTTTTAAAGTTTTTATTTGATTCATAAATGGTAAAGAAATCAGACAGAGCCTGGCAAGGATGGAACATATCAGTAAGCCCATTAATAACGGGAATAGTTGCATTATTGGCTAATTCAAACGCCGTGGAGTGAGCATAGCATCTAATCATAATTCCATCTAAATACCGTGATAAAACTTTTGCTGTATCTGCAACTGTTTCACCTCTTCCTAATTGTATGTCATCTCTGCTTAAAAATAAGGCATATCCTCCTAACTGGAACATTGCTACTTCAAATGATACGCGTGTTCGTGTTGAGGTTTTTTCAAATATCATTCCCAGAGTTTTGCCTTTAAGGTAATGATTTATTTTCCCTTGTTTTAATTCATCTTTCAGTTTTTTAGACAATTCAAATATTGCCATAATTTCTTCTTTTGAAAAATCAGTAACTGATAACAAATCTTTTGTGTTGACTCTGGGAACTTTCATCATATAGATACTCCAGCAAAGATGCTATCAAGAATTTTCAATCCTTCTTTTACAAGCTTTTGAGGTATTATGAGTGGTGGCATTATTCGGATTACTCTTTCTGCTGTACAATTGATTACAAGCCCTTTTTGTAATGCTTCAAGCACTAATGGTTGCCCAGGAATTGTTAATTCTACTCCTATATGAAGACCAATGCCTCTGACATCAACGATAAGCTTTGGATATTTAGATTTCATGAGCGTTAGTTCCTTAATAATTATTTCGCCCATTTTTTGGATATTATTGAGCATAGTTTCTTTGCTCAATGTTTCCAGCACAACTTTTGCAGCAGCTGTAGCTAGATGATTTCCGCCAAATGTAGTACCATGTGTTCCTTTGGGGAAATAATCTACCAAAAAATCACGAGTGTGTATAGCACCAATGGGCACACCTCCACCAAGACCTTTTGCAAGTGTAATGACATCCGGAGTGATACCGTAATGTTGAAATGCAAACATCTTGCCTGTACGTGCAATGCCAGTTTGGACTTCATCAATAATAAAAAGTATGTTATTTTCTTTTGTGATAGCATCTATCTCTTTTACAAATGAGCTGTCGGCAATTTTTATTCCACCTTCGCCCTGTACTAATTCGGTGATTACCGCACAGATTTTGCCTTTGTATTTTTTGATTGTTTTTTTAAATGCTGCTGTATCATTAAATGGCACATAGATAAAACCAGGAACTATCGGTCCAAAACCTGAATGAATTTTTTCCTGTGCTGTAGCTGACATTGCACCAAATGTTCTGCCATGGAAAGAATTAGTAAACGATATAATATAATATTTTTTATTTGACTGGGATAATCCATATTTGCGTGCTAATTTTATTGCTGCTTCACTAGCTTCAGTACCGCTGTTTGTAAAAAGTGTTTTGCCAGCAAATGCAGTTTTTGATATTAGCATAGCTGCTTCAATTTGTTCTTTATTAAAATACCAATTGGAAGAATGCAAAATTTTATTGACCTGTGCATGTAATGCTTTATTTAATGTAGGATGAGCATACCCCAATGAATTAACTGCGATACCTGCAAAAAAATCTATGTACCGTTTTCCATCCTGGTCGTATAGTTGGCAACCTTTGCCGTGAGTGAAACAAACCGGTAACCGTGTGCCATAATTTTGATAGAGGTATTGTTTATCCAGTTCCATTAAAGTGTTTAATTTTTTTGATTGCTTCATAAAGATATCCCATAAAAAAAATAAATCGGGTTGCCCCGATTACTCATTACTTATAGCATAATTGTATAATGTCAATACATTTTGGATTTTTTTAATAAAAATTAATATATTTGGCTTAATACAATAAAATTTCAAAAATTTGGCAAAATGATTTAAAAATGGTTTGCATATATACATAATTTATAGTATTATATAAAGTGATAGCTGGAATATTATGAGATAGTAACCATTAAGAGGACCTATGTTGTGTGAACGATGTAAACAACGGGAAGCAACAGTTCATTTGACCGAAATCATCAGGAATGAAAAGACCGAAATACATTTGTGTGACAATTGTGCTCGCGATATGGGATTAAGCTCACATGGGGGCGGATTTTCACTTACCGTTTCAGATATGATGTCATTTCTGGATGCAAAAGAAATGACCGATATGGTAGATAGCAATACCTGTGCTACCTGTGGATGGACATTGATTGATTATAAACGAACTGGCAAAGTGGGATGTGCTGATTGCTATAGCTTCTTCAAAGAATCCATAACGCCTATTTTAGCAGGATACCATGGTGCAACATATCATATTGGCAAAATGCCACTTAAATATATTGAGCACAAAAAATCAAAAGGGATGATAGATGTGGTGCGTTCAAAGAATGTTGCAACACTCTCGTTACATGATCTTGAAAAGATGCTGGAGATAGCAGTACAAAACGAAAATTATGAAGAAGCAGCTAAACTGAGAGATGAAATTAAAAAGCTTAAAGGATGAAAGAGTGAGTAATGTTTGAACAGTTACTTACACAATCACCGTTTTGGTCACAGATAGGACCTTCAGCTGACGTTGTCATGACCACCCGTGTCAGATTAGCAAGGAATTTGCCTTCACTGCCTTTTGGAAATAAAATGGATGATGCCGATATTGCTACCCTTGAGTCAATTGTTCACCAGGCAATAGTGTCCTCCAAATATTTTGAGAATGCCCAATTTGTAAGTTTAAAGGATTGCAGTTCGGATGATAGGCGTTTTTTACGAGAACGTGATATTATCACTCATGAAATGGAATTAAATAATTCTTGTAGTGTAGTATTTGATCAAAAGCAAAGTTATTCTATTTTGATCAATGAAGAGGATCATATACGAATTCAGGTTATAAAACCGGGATTGCAGATGTTACAGGCATATAAGCTGGCAGATGAAATTGATGATGAATTAAATAAGTATATCTCATACGCATTTACTGATGATTTTGGTTATTTAACTACATGTCCTTCAAATGTGGGTACGGGGTTAAGAGTATCTGCTATGTTACATCTGCCAATGCTTACTGCAGCAAAAAATATGGGTGAAGTAATAAAGTTAGTGAGGGAATATCAGGCACAATTAAAAGGGATAGTTCATGATGCAACTAAAACTGTTGGTAGCATGTATATTATCAGCAATAAAGCAACATTGGGAAAGTCGGAGATAGATATAATAGAAGAAATTGATAAAGTAATAAGCCTCATAATTGATCTTGAAAACGAAGCTCGTGATGAATATTACCAACATCACAAGGATGTTCTTGAGGATATGGTGTGGCGTTCGTATGGTATTATGACATACTCTCGTTCAATGAGTTATGCTGAAGCTATTGAACATCTTTCATTGATACGGCTTGGTATTGTTTTGTCGATAATAAAAAATATTGAACTTTCTGTAATTAATGATTTAATGATTCATATACAGGTATCCCATCTTCAAAAAATTGCTGGCAAGATTTTTGCTAGCAGTGAAGAAGGGGATGCATTTAGAGCAGCATATCTTCGAAAAAAATTCGAAGATAAGGAGTAACAAATATGTTTGATTATACCAAGAGGTCGCGTAAAGTTTTAGAAGTATTAGCACAGGCTGAGGGGAGGCGTTTAAATTCAGATGCATTAGGCCCAGAGCATATAATGCTTGCCCTCTTAAAAGATGATGATTCAGTAGCTGCCCGTATTTTGAAAAATATGGGTGTAAACTTTGAAATACTCAGAAGAAATATAGAACAGGCAATCCGAAGGTCGGGTTCTACTATAATATTAGGCAATCTTCCACTGAGTGCACGTTTTACAAGAATAATTGAAATTGCAAAGGATGAAGCTCGTAAATTAAAAAACAATTATGTAGGTACCGAGCATTTACTCTTATCAATATTCCGCGATGGAACATGTTCAGGGATAGATACTCTTATCAGGGCAGGAATTGATTATAATGTTATTAAAGGGGAAGTCCAGAAAATATTAGGCGTTACACCTGAAGGGAATGCTCAGCAAAAAACTAATGATAAAACCAAAACTCCAACATTAGATGAATTTGCGATAGAGCTTACCCGCCTTGCAGCCGAGGGCAAATTGGATCCTGTCATAGGAAGAAATGCTGAGATTGAAAGAGTCATAAGAATCTTATCCCGCAAAACTAAGAATAATCCTGTATTGATTGGCGAAGCTGGTGTGGGTAAAACAGCAATAGTTGAGGGCCTGGCACAGCGTATTGTCAACCATGACGTACCTGAGCCACTTTTTAATAAAAGGGTTTTGGCGCTTGATTTAGCTTCTGTGGTAGCAGGTACCAAGTACAGAGGCGAATTTGAAGAGCGTCTCAAACGCATTATGAAAGAGATAAAAGGCTCGGACAATGTAATTTTATTTATTGATGAATTGCATACAATCATCGGTGCTGGTGCTGCAGAGGGGGCAATTGATGCGGCTAATATTTTAAAACCAGCTTTAGCCAGAGGTGAATTGCAATGTATAGGTGCTACCACTCTCAATGAGTATCGCATGTATATTGAGAAAGATGCTGCGTTAGAACGCCGCTTCCAGACCGTTATGGTTGATGAACCATCAGTAAACGAGGCAATAGAAATTCTCTTTGGATTGCGCGAACGCTATGAAACACACCACAAAGTTCGGTACACTGATGAAGCTATCAGAAAAGCGGTTTTGTATGCTGACAGATATATACACGATAGATTTTTACCGGATAAAGCTATTGATGTAATTGATGAGGCAGGTTCTAAGGCAAGGCTTGAAAATTGTGAACGTCCAGTTGATATAGAATTATTAGAGCGCGAAATAGAAGAACTCAATAATAAAAAGAATGAGCTTGTAAAAGCCCAGGAATATGAACAGGCAGCATCAATACGTGATACTATTATTGAAAAAAAGGCATTACTGTCGCAAAAGATAAGCGATTGGCAGCAACGTATCAATGACTATGCAGTTATTGTTGATGAAAAGCAGATAGCTACAGTGGTTGCACAATGGACCAAAATCCCTGTTGAAAAACTTGAAGAATCTGAATCGCAGAAACTTTTACGAATGGAACAGGAATTGCATAAGCGTATAATTGGTCAGGATGAAGCTATTAGTGTAATTAGCAGAGCAATTCGCAGATCAAGAACAGGGTTACGAAGTGCCAAAAGGCCTATTGGGTCATTCATCTTTTTAGGACCAACTGGTGTTGGTAAAACTGAACTGGCAAAGGCTTTGGCTGAATTTCTATTTGATGATGAGGATGCGCTTATACGTTTTGATATGTCTGAGTTTATGGAAAAACATGCTGTCTCTCGATTGATAGGAGCACCGCCGGGATATGTGGGATATGAAGAAGGAGGGCAGTTGACAGAAAAAGTAAAAAGAAGGCCATATTCAGTGATACTTTTTGATGAAATAGAAAAAGCTCATCCTGATGTATTTAATATATTGTTGCAGGTTCTTGAAGAAGGGGAGCTTACTGACAATTTTGGCTCTACTACAAGTTTTGTAGATACAGTGATAATAATGACATCAAATGTTGGTAATAGGGAATTTCAAAAGATTGGTAAACTGGGTTTTAATGAAATAGATCCACACATTGCACAATTCCAGAATGTAGATGAAGAAGTTAAAAGGCTATTTAGCCCTGAATTTTTAAATCGTATTGATGCGGTAGTACATTTCCACAAATTGAATGAAAATCATATCAGACAAATATTAGATTTGATGTTAGATGAAGTAAATGAACATCTTGCTGAACAGGGAATAGAACTGATAGTTACACCAAAAGTAAAGCAATACCTTGTGAAACGTGGATTTAATGAAAAATATGGTGCACGATATTTGCGAAGAACTGTACAAAATGAAATAGAAGACAGGTTAGCAGTTGAAATACTCAATGGTAGATTTAAGGATTGCCACAAAGTGTATGCTGGCATTAAATATGATACTATCTATTTTAAACCAGAAAAAAACGGCAATAGTGGTAAGGTTAACCAACCAGAAGTGGTACATCAATCATAAAAATTAAATATTATTATACAACAATCAGAAATCTCCCGCAATACGTACATACAGCCAATGATTTTTTGCCTTTTATTTTTGCCATTTCAACCGGAGGAATAACCATGTGACACCCGCCACAGGTATTTTTTTCAAGAATTGCAAAGGGATTCTGGCATTTTTTTCGCATTCTTTCGTAGTATGACAATGATCGATTATCTATATAACGACGTAACTCATTGATTTTTTTTGTAAGTGCTTCAGAAGTATCGCCACTATCATAAAGACGGTATAATTGATCAAGGCGTATCAAAAGGTCAAGATCAGAAGAAGGCACTCCTGCTAAACTTTCAATATTGTTATCTTCTTTATTGACTTCGGTAATAGATTCAAAATATAACTTGGCTTCCTTTGTTAGAATTGGATATATTTTAGATGGGGTGCGAGCAGAGTCTATTTTTTCCCTTTTCTCAGGATTAGAAAAAATCCTTGCCATCATTCCAACAAGGTAAAGGTATTTTGTGCTCAATGAAGTGGGGAAAATACTGAGCATTACATATTTAACAGGATTATTATCAAAAGATTCATACTCAATTGGTACACTGCATATTCCAAAGATAGTAAGCAACTTTTTAACCGAATCTGTTCTGACGTGAGGGATGGCAAATCCATTGCCAACACCGGTATTTTCCAGTGTTTCCCTATGCATTACCTGAGCGTAATATCTATCAGCATTATCAAGCTTTCCTAAATCCTGAAGTTTTTGAATCAACTCTTTAATTACTAATTGTTTTTCATTGCTTTTAACTGTAATTACATGTTCCTTTGGTAATAATTCTGATAGATCCATTTTTTTATATGCTCCTTATAGTTTATAATTTATTTTTGGTATGATTAATTTTATCCACTAATGAAAGATATAGTAACATTTTACCATAAATAATTTTTAAAACCAAAATCAAGAATATAAATTCAAAAAAAATTTATACACAAGAGTTGCTATTGTAATATTTTGCAAATATCTTTGACAAAGCTGTATAATCTGAATGTTCCAGTACATATTATGATGCTGTTGCTTTCAATAATTTTCTTTATCCCATTGTAAAGTAATGATGGACTATCGTATACGTACAGTGAAAATTGTTGTGATGTTTCATTATCGGGAATGTAACAGCGATTATCGGGTAGCGTAAAATAAAAAATTGGATGTGAGGTGTATTGACGCAATATAGTCAGCATTGAGTGAATGTCCTTGTCTTTCATAAAGCTAACACAAAAAGTCATATTATGATTTGGGTACCTGTGGTGTATATTTTTTATTGTGGTATCTAACGCTTGGGGGTTATGTGCACAGTCAAATAATACTACAGGGTTATCGCACAGCAATTCACACCTACCAGGAATGTACAGTGATGACATGGCGTGATATATATTCTCAGGAGCTATCGCCCACCCATATTTTTTTAAAAGTAAAGTTGTGGCGATAGCAACCGATGCATTTTGTGCCTGAAAGTCTCCAGTTAAAGAACAGTGAATATCATTAAATTTTTGATTATCTCCAAAAATTGGATGATTACAGGCAACATCGAAAATAAGGGGAGTGGTAGATTTTATTGAATACGATATTTCATTGCCAACAAAATATATTTTGGTCTGCTTACGTGATGCTTCTTTGTTTAAGACATTCATGGCTTCTTGTTTTTGTGGTGCACTAATTGCTGGTATACCATTTTTTATAATACCAGCTTTTTGATACGCAATCTGTTCAAGCGTTGTACCTAATATTGCCATGTGGTCATAGGATATTGGAGTAATGACACTTGCCAGTGGCATAATAACGTTTGTTGAATCAAGTCTGCCACCCAACCCGGTTTCAATCACCGCTATATCAACTGAATTATTGAAGTAGAGTAAAGCAATAATAGTAAAAGCATCAAAGAATGTTGGATTGTACTTGTGATTTTTACAAAGTGTTTCCACTATATCGGAGTAATGTGAAATTTCTTCATTAGTAATTTCCCTGCCATTAATGGTGATGCGTTCATTATATCTTATAAGATGTGGTGATGTATACAGGCCAACAGTATATCCTGCCGTTTGAAGAATTTTTGCTATCATGTATGTTGTGGAACCTTTGCCGTTTGTGCCTGCTACATGTATGCATTGTAATTTTTTATGGGGGTTGCCTAAATGTTTTAATATGGCAGTAATTGTATCAGGAGTGTAATTGGTGAAATGCGTTGTACTGGATTCATTATTTGATAATGATTGTAAAAACTGAGTAAGCATAATTTATTGCAACGCATTAATTAATGCTTTATGCATAACCTCAACAGGTGCGGTTTTGCCAGTCCAGATTTCAAATTGTTTGCATGCTTGATGTAAAAGCATATAATCACCGGTAATGGTGGTACATCCTTTTTCTTTTGCTTTTGTTATAAATAATGTATGTAATGGCGCATAGATAATGTCTACAATAACATGATGCTGATGGATTAATTGTATATCGATTGGAGTATTGTTGACATCAGGCTTCATGCCAACAGGTGTTGTATTTATTACAATATCATATTTTGATGTAATATCAGGATTCAGTTCATTAATTAAAATATCATGTATTGTGTTAAAATATTTTCGTAAATCATCTGCTAACATTTTTACATTATTTTTATTGCGTCCACAAATAGTTATCTGTGCATTTTTTTCAGCTAAAGTATAGGCGATAGCTCTTGCAGATCCACCATTACCAATAATTAAAACATATTTGTTATGATATTCCACTCCATTAGTTTCAAGAGCGCGAATTAATCCATAGCCATCGGTATTGTATCCTTTTATTATTCCATTATCATTTACAAGTGTGTTGACTGAACCAATCTTCATTGCCAATGGATCTACTTGATCACAAAGTGGCACTATATCAACTTTAAAAGGGATCGTCACACTTGCGCCTTTGATCCCTAATGCTTTTATGGCATCAATAGCATTATGAGCTTTGACTGGTTCAAAGGCTACATACACTGCATTGGTTTGCGTATAGTTAAAGGCAGCATTATGCATAACAGGTGAAAGCGAATGTTGCACAGGGTTGCCTATAATACAGTATACACTTGTATGTGCATTTATCATCATCGTGATTTTCGTTCTATAAATTCTGTTGTAAAATCTGTTTGTTCAACTACAATAAAGTAGCCATTTACGTCAACTTTAAATCCATTATGATATTGAGTTACAAATATTGCCTCATTGGGGTTGAGGATATGTATTTCTTCTTGCCCCTCAACCATTAATAATAATCCGCATGGGGCGTTGCAGCATATAAAAAGCTCTGGGCATGAATGTTTTTCAAGCACATCTATATCATCTGGATTGGAAAATTCAGGGTGATAAATACCAACTCGCCATTTTTTATCATCCTGTGCTATAATAGTCCAGCGGTTAGTTGTTTGTAAAGAAAAAGGTTTATCATTTATAGCGTTAGTGTGATCCATGCTAATAGCTTTTATTCAAATGAAATTGTTAAAACAAATACTACCTTGTTTGCTTAATATTGTGATGCATACCGCAGATTGTTTGTTAAATCAAAATATTTACGTATATGAAATAAAGCATTATTCAATATATTATATTGTCAACTGTATGTACACCATGATAGTAAAAACAAGTAATTTTTGATATTTTATACAAAAACAATACTTATTACAAAATATCCTTGAAAAATATATTAATATTATGAAACTTTGAACAATATTTATCATAAAAAATAATATTGTACGCGTGGGCTGGATAACAAATGCAAACAACTTCTATTATCCGTAATGTATTGACTATTGCTGGATCGGATTCCGGTGGTGGGGCAGGCATCCAGGCTGATTTAAAAACAATAACAGCGCTTGGCTGCTTTGGCATGACGGTAATTACTGCAATTACCGCGCAGAATACATTAGGTGTTGTTGACTATATGCCGGTAACTCTTGATATGATTGAAAAGCAGTTTGATGCAGTGGCATCTGATATACCTATTCATGCAGCTAAAACGGGTATGCTTGCAAATCCAGATATTGTGAAGTTAGTTGCCGAAAAGATAAAAAAATATTCTATTGATTACTGTGTTGTTGATCCAGTAATGGTTGCAAAAGGCGGATCAAAATTATTATCCGATGATGCTGTACAATCAGTGATGCAATATCTTATACCGGTTGCGTATGTTGTAACACCAAATATATATGAAGCCGAAGTGCTAACCGGTATCACTATAAAAAATTGTGAAGATATGAAAATTGCTGCAAAAAAGATACATTCATACGGTGCACGATATGTTGTTGTAAAAGGTGGACATTTAGAAAGCGACCCCAGTGATGTAATATATGATGGAAAAGATTTCACGATATTAAAAAATAAACGTATTCAGACAAAAAATACACATGGTACAGGATGCACTTTTTCTTCAGCAATTGCCACATATCTAGCTAAAGGTTATAAGACGATAGAAGCAATTACTAAAGCCAAGGAGTTTATTACCAGAGCAATTACTTTTTCACTGCCCCTTGGGAAAGGGCATGGCCCAACCAATCATCTTGTTAGGATAGTAAATAATGAAGAAAAATTTATTGTAATTGAGGAACTAAACAAAGCTTTTTCAATCCTTCAAACCGCAAAATGTGGCAATATGTTTATCAGTGGATCTTCGAATATTGCATTCACATTACCCTATGTTATAGATAATAATGACATTGCGATGTTTCCCGGGGGCATCATAACATATAATGATTCAATTTTCAGGATAAAGGATCCTTCATTTGGTGTGACTCATTCACTGGCAGTAACAATGGCAACGATTGCTATGATGAGCTATCGCGCAGCTATAACTATAAAAAATGAAAAAGAATATAAAGCGATTGCTCAGGCAATTGGTTTTGCGGTATATACTGCTAACAACTCTAATGATTTACAAAAGATTAATATTTCTACAAATAATAGTATAATGCTTATCGAAAATAAGGATGAAAATATGCTATATATTATTGGCAACAGTCCCTGTGATATTGCTGAAACCATATTGAAAATAAAAGCAGGTTTAAAAACCAATGAAAATTACTCATAAAGAGCTGTTTGATTATCTTGAAAAACAATTTCCGCTTCAATTTCAGGAAGATTATGATAATTCAGGGAAACAGATTTCATTTGAAAACGAAACTGTAAATGGCATTCTCATCTCTATGGATGTATCCCCGGCAATTATTAGTGAAGCAATTGAACACAATTGTAATTGCATTATTACACATCATCCAATGTTATTTAAACCTGTAAAACACATTTGTGATTATGATTGTATTGGTGAGATGATTATCTCATGTATTAAAAATACTATTAGTGTGTATGCTGCACATACCAATGCAGATGCTGTATGCTGGGATTTACTTGCAAAATCATTAGAGCTTCACAATATTGAATTGATGTTTGCTGATAGGAGGTTTAATAATATAGGATATGGTGCAATAGGGGAATATTCCAACTATATGCAGTTGACAGATGTAGTGTACCACACATCCCAATGTTTGAGAACAAAGCCAATAATTTATTATGGTAATCCAACAAAAAAAATAAAAAGAGTTGCTGCATTGCAAGGAGCCGGTTCAAGAAAGATTAACACCATCATAGCTAATTTTTCCGTTGATTGTATAATTACGGGAGATGTTGGCTATCATGATGCAGTATTTGCAAATAATAATGGTGTAGCAATTATTGATACGGGACATTATGCCTCTGAAAAACCATTGATAGATTTTTTATATTCAATACTTCACAACTACTTGACAAATGAAGTCAACTGTAACGATATACCTTTAATGATTTCCCAAAAAGAATATAATCCTATGCAATGTGGTAAGGAATATGGGCCCTGAGATTTATACAATGCTGGAATTACAATCGATATGGGATAAAGTCCTTGCAGCAAAACATGAAATTTCAAGATCCCGCCATGCAATTGATTTCTGGCGTAATGAGATGAAAGCAATGGAAGCCCAAATGTCGGAACTCCGTTCAAGGGTAAACCAATTGAAAAGCAATATAAAACAAAAGGAACTTGAACTTCATGATGTGGAGTCTAGGATCCAATTTCTTGACAGCAAGAAACACAGTTTAAAATCACAGCGTGAATTTGACTCAATGCTGCAGGAATTAGATACTCTTAATAAAAGAAAAGATGAAATAGAAAGCAGTATGTTGCAATATATGGAAGATGCTGATGAAATTGAGGGTCAAATCGATACATTGCAGGTTGAAATGCCAAAGAAATTAAACCAGATAGAAAAAGACGTGGAACAATTACAGAAAAAACTTGAAGCATTGCAAACGCAGGCTGAAGAAAATGCAGCACAATTTGACAAACAAGTAGTGCAACTGCCACCAGAAATAAGAGCTCGTTTTATCAAGATTATAGAAACTAAAGGCAATGGCATTGTTCCTCTTGAAAATGGTATATGTATGGGGTGCCATTATCAGGTTCCTGTATATGTAAAGGATGAGGTTGCTAAATCAAAAGCTGTAACCTGTACCAATTGTGGTAGATTTTTATATTTGAAAAATTAAAATAGTAATAATAAAAACAATACAGTACAGTCATTCAAAATATTTAATACAAAAAATAAAGTGATATGTAGTGAACATTATCCGACAAAAAGCTTTTGAGTTGAGTGATAAATATAAATTTTAATTTTCAGGAGAAAGTTACTAATGTTATTGAGTATAGATAGAGTATTACAGCTACTTGCAGAAGGTAAAACCCTGGAAAAAATTGCTGAATTATCTAATATGGATGTCAGTGAAATACAATCAATTATAGAAGAGGCACGAAAAATTATTCTAGAATATGACAAGCAACGTGCAAAAAGTAAAATTATAGTTAAAAAGAAGAGCAGCGTAACACAAGAAAAGAATAACATTAATCCACCAGGTGATAATATTTTTGATGGCCTTGAAGTATTGTCAACCATACCAACAGAATCTGTCCTGACAATGTATATTGACGGTGCATCAAAAGGAAATCCTGGCCCTGCAGGAATTGGCATCGTTATTTATGATGGTGATGACAGGCTTGTTGGTAAAGTTTCAGCATATATAGGGAAAAAAACTAATAATCAGGCAGAATATACTGCGTTATTGCGAGCAATAGAATTAGCACTGTACTTTAAAACAAAAACATTAAAGATACGAAGCGATTCAGAACTTGTTGTACGTCAGCTTTCTGGTGAATACCAGGTTACTAATACCAATATAAAAAAATTGTACGAAAAAATAATAGATTTAAAAAAACAAATACCTGTAGTGAAAATAGAACATGTAATGCGTAATTTTAACGAGAAAGCTGACTTTTTAGCTAAAAAAGCTGCTGATAAAAAAGACAAAGTACGGTAAAGGTGGAATTTGTGTGTACCAGTGCATCTTCACATCTAAAGGAATTATTATTATCTCATTTTAATATTTCGCCATTAGTTGCAGATTTATTATTGCTGAGGGGTATAGATACCATTTATAATGCGTATGCATTTTTAAATCCCGATCTGTCATTATGTTACAGCCCCTTTTTAATGGATGAGATGGATGAGGCGGTACAAATTATTAAACGTGCCATTACTAATAAGAAAAAAATAGGCATTTTTGCCGATTCGGATATTGATGGACTTACATCATTAACATTGTTAACGCATTTGCTGGATTTGCTTGGTGCACAATATTTTTACCGCTATCCAGTAGGTGATGAATTATATGGTTTGACGGTACCCATCATTGAAGAATTTAAAAATAATACTGTTGATTGTATTGTTACCTTAGACAGCGGTACTCGTGATATTGATGAAATTGCTTATGCAAGGAATTTAGGGATAGATGTGGTAGTATGCGACCATCATGAGCCTTCGGGAAACCTGCCTGATGCTGTTATAATTAATCCTAAATTGTTGTCATCGCGATACCCATTTAAAGAACTGGCTGGTGTTGGTGTGACATATAAATTATGTTTGGCAGTTTTATTAAGTTACACAAAATATTATGATTCACATATTATAATTACTGCATTATCACATAACAATATTGGTTACAGTGTTATTCATAGAGGGGTGGCGATAGCTCATGATTCAGTCAGCAGTGCTGAAGAGCTGCTAACGTTAGAAAAAAACTATAACAATACCATTATCTTCAATTACGATGTACCAGAATTAAACTTTTTGAAGCGTAGTAATTTTTTTACTATCAATGACTTTTTAGATGAGCTATCTCCAAATTGTGAAATTGTTAAAGGGCATGTCAAGGATGTATTCCCATCTTCGATGGATTACGCAACAATGCTTGTGTCTAAACTACAATACCAGCAATCAAAAAAAATATTAAAATTTATTCACGATATGCTCCCTCTAGTAGCAATCGGTACCATTGCTGATATGATGCCAATGGTAGGAGAGAACAGAATTCTTGTAAGTAATGGAATATCATTTTTTGAAAAATCCAACCATTGCGGACTTAAAGTAATCAGAGAATATCTTTCAAAAACAATGAATACTGACACAATTGGATGGGATATATCACCTCTACTCAATACCCCGGGAAGGTTTGGCAAAACAAAGCTTGCGGCAGATTTTTTACTGGAAAAGAAATCATCAAAGGCAAGGGTGCTTTTAGAAGAAATTGTACAGCTCAATCAGGAAAGGAAAAATATAATCCATACTTTAGTTTCAAAATTTTCAAAAAATGAAGCCACTGAAACAAATTCTCTACGGGTTATATGTTCCGAGGAAATTCCTGATGGATTAACAGGTATTATTGCAAATAGGCTAGCTGATCAACTGTTACAACCAGTACTGGTCATTTCAGACAAATCAGATTCGCAAATTATCAAAGGTTCAGGAAGATCACGGAACAACTTTGACTTTTTTTCTTGTGTTTCACAATTTGAACATCTTTTTGAAAAATTAGGTGGGCACAATCATGCATTTGGATTTTCAATTAAAAAGGATAATATCCCCATACTTATAAATGAATTAGATAAAACCATAATGCTCCAAATTGAAGAGAGTAGCATTTCGGACTATGATTACGAGTTGCCTATAGAACAAATAACATTTGAACTGTTAGATGAATTAAGGCTCTTTGAACCTCATGGCATTGGGCAAAAATCTTTTATATTTATATCAAAGAATTGTACAGTAAGTCAATTTTTCATTATAAATGGAAAACATTGCAAGCTAATCATTAATGGTAGCATCCCATTAGAGGCCATGGCATGGAATGCTGCTGATAAATATAAACGGATTTTAAGCCAATATATACCTGTGGATATAGTTTACACTATAAAATTGAATGAATATAATGGGTTGATGTCGCCATTACTAATTATAGAAAATATTACACGATCTCAGCTTTTAAAGTAAAACTCAGTTCTTCTATTCTTCTGCCTGCCTTCTTTAGTATCATTTGATGCAATTGGTTTTGTTTCGCCAAACCCTTTGGCGCTTATCCTTTCAGGGCTTATTCCATGCTTAATAATGTACTCACATACAGCATCTGCACGTTTTTCTGATAGCTTTTGATTATACAAATCATCGCCAATTGAATCTGTATGACCCCAGACTTCAACCTTCAAATGAGGATTTACTTTCATCATTTCAACAAGTTTATCTAATATATTAATTGAATCTTTCCTGATATACCATTTGTCAAAATCAAAGTGTATGTTGTCCACAACTACCGCTTTTCCTGGTTGTATCTGATCCAGCTTTACACTTAAATATTTGTCTGTTTTATTTATAATTACCTTTTTTGGTACATGGCCATCCGATTCAACAATCAGCTCAACATTATCTTTATCAGGAATAGAAATGTCCCCTTTGCCATTTACAGTTTCATTTTGGTTATAGTTGCCATCTTCACCTTTGTAGTGAATAGTTATTTTTGATTTTAGAGGCACATTTTGATCGTTTGTAATTTCAACCGGCAATTTTCGTGTTGGGATTGGTTTTTGTTCTGCTTCTATTTCTTTCTGTGGTTGTGATTCGGGAGTTTTGGTTTTTTGAGCTAATTCCTTTTCAGATAATTGCTGCTGGGGTAATTTCAATTGTTCTTTTGTTTCATTCAAATTTGATTTATCAGATGTTGAATCCGATGCTAATCCCTTGTTGCCAATATATCCTGCACCAATTGCGTATAAATAATTACCTGCAGGTAAAAACAGGATGCCATCTGATGCAACTGGTTGCGAAACACCTCCGGGGAAAGGTGCAGTAAATTCCCACCATATATTGCCCCCACTAATGTAGATAGCTTTGACTTTTGCAACAGGTTGATTTTTATCATTCTGTTGATTATAAGCAATATATATGACATCACGGATAGTTACAAAATACGGTGATGATTGCTGTCCAACAAATATGCTGGTAATTGTATTTCCGTTTTCGGGATTTATACCAACTATTGAAGCATTATCCAGTGAAAATAGTATTGATCTATCTGTGAAACTTAATGGTGAGGTAATTGTACCATTATATGTCTTTTGCCATAGTGTTTGGCCATTGGCAATATTCAAGCAATATATTGCATTGTTTAAAGGTACATATACATTTTTATTCACGACAGGGGGTAGTATCGCAACTGGTTGATTAAAGTTTCTTTGCCAAACAACTTTCCCTGTTCTTTGTTCCAGACAAAATACGGTAAAAGTTTTTGTTTCGTAATTCATTGATTGTGTTATAATATATTGGTCATAGTAGACCGGAAAACCGCTATAGGTTGCTATATCTTTATTTTCCCATACAATATGACCATTTCTAATATCGCGTGATGCAAATATTTTGCGTGTACCATAGTAAATTAAATCTTGGTCAATAATAGGATCTGCATAAATTCCATCCACCGAAATCTGTGATGTGATCCCTGTTAACCCTTGTGGCTTGGTTTCATCAACACGTAGTCCTGTTCTTGCCCAGATAACTTTACCTGTTTTCTTATCAAACGCGTAAATGGCTATTGGGTCACTCACTACAACTGTATTGCCATACACCAGTGGATATTTGATTTTGCCAGCTGATTTTGAATATGCTTTAAATTGAGAAGAAATGGAACGTATATCGTTGAGCCATAAAATATTGCCCGAATCTTCATCAATGCAGTATAAGAACGCATTTTTATCTACAAAGTATATCCTGCCATCGCTTACAACTGGATTAAAAACCCTGTCCTTTGCTAAAAAGAGCCATTTTAACTGATTGTTTGAAACGATAATCTCATCGTTGTTGCCAGTAAAAAAAAGATTGCCTTTATAAATTGGCCAATCACCAGCTAATATTTTTGAAGCAATTGCAAGTAAAATAAATGTAAATAGTATAATTCTATGCATGGCCCTCCTCCTTACAATAATTGGATTTAAGCATTTTTGTTTTTAATTTTACATTTTGTATACGGTTTACCGCTTGAGTATACAACTTCTAAAAAATAAAGAATTTGTTGAAAAGATCTCTATTGCAACATATTGTAAATTGTTTTTAAAGAATAAAGTTAGAGAAATGTCATTATCATCTATCAATTTTGGTATTTACTGATTATGTACCTTATTGCATAAATTACTGCAAGAAATAATTAATTAAAATTTTACAAATTGACAAATTTTATAACTTGATTTTGGTTATACAAAAATTTGATCAGAAATGAATAATAAACAATCCTTATTATGAAAAGCCAATTGAAAGATAAAAGCTTTTTGAATACAGCAATGGTTGCCACTGGTATTTTCTTAAGCAGAATTGCTGGTCTTATTCGCGATAGAGTGTTTGCACATTATTTTGGAAATTCAGATGCTGCTGATGCCTTTAGAGCTGCCTTTCGCATACCAAATTTTTTGCAAAACCTATTTGGTGAAGGTGTGCTATCGGCTTCATTTATTCCGGTTTATGCAAAACTAATAGCAGAAAATAAACAAAAGGAAGCAACCAAGCTAGCACATACAATTGCGGGAATACTTTCAATACTTGTTTCATCCTTAGTGCTTGTTGGCATGCTTGTCACCCCGTTTCTCATTGATATCATTGCTCCAGGATTTCAAGGTCACAAGCGGGAGTTAACAATCTTGCTTGTTCGCATATTTTTCCCTGGTGCAGGCATTCTTGTATTTTCAGCTCTGTGCCTTGGAATTTTAAATAGCCATGGTAAGTTTTTTTTATCCTACAGCGCTCCTGTGTTATGGAATGTCATAATCATTATTACTCTTGTTTTTTTTGGCGATAGCTCCTCACAAAATAACTTGGCTATGTACACTGCATTAGGATCAGTTGCAGGTAGTTTAATGCAGTTAATAATACAATTACCATTTGTAATAAAAATAATACAAAATCTTCGATTACAATTCTCATTTAGAAGCACGGAAGTAAAAACTGTCATTAATAATTTTATTCCTGTGTTTATTGGGCGCGGAGTAGTGCAGGTCAGTGCATACGTTGATTCATTGCTTGCCAGTTTGCTCCCAACTGGAGCTGTCGCCGCATTGTCCTATGCGCAAACACTGTATATGCTACCAATTAGTTTGTTTGGAATGTCAGTATCAGCAGCTGAATTGCCTGCAATGTCAAAAGTAACTGGTGAAAAAGAAGAAATATTTAAAAAACTGCGTGAAAGAATAAACAACTCAATTAAGAGAATAGCATTTTATGTGGTTCCATCTACAGTTGCATTTTTTATCCTGGGTGATGTGATTGTAGGGGCAATTTATCAAACAGGTGAATTTACTAATAAGGATACTACATATGTATGGTTAGTACTTGCAGGGTCAACTGTTGGGTTGCTAGCAATAACGCAAAGTAGGTTATATTCATCTGCATTTTATGCAATGAACGATACAAAGACTCCATTAAAATTTGCTATAATACGTGTTGCCCTGGCAAGTTTACTAGGTTTTTTTGCTTCACAGTATGGCCCAACACTTTTGGGGATAAACAAACTATATGGGACAGTGGGGATAACCGCTGCTTCAGGTTTTTCAGGATGGATTGAATATAAATTATTGCAAACAGCTATTTCTAAAAAAATAGGGAAAGTTGGATTACATAAACGCTATCTATTTTATCTATGGGCAAGTGCGCTCATTGCAGTATCAATAGTTTTGATAATTAAATTGTATGTTCATTATCATCCAATAATTCTAGCAATGATATTGTTGCCCATGTATGGTTTTTTTTATTTTATTTGTGCGTATATTTTAAAGATTGAAGAAATGAATAATATATTGAAAATGATGCGCTTAAAAAAGTAAAAAATTTAAAAAGAGAAAGTATAAAACCAGCTAACTCTTATTTATTATAATACTATGCCTTTAATCCATTCAACCATTCTTTTTTGTTGTTCGATGCCACCAGCGCTATGCCCTTCTTCAGGATATACTTCAATTGTTTTGTCACACCTTAAATGATTAAATAATGCAAACACACATTCTGCTGGTGATAATATATCCTTAAATCCAACAATTGTCAAAACAGGGCAGGTAACTTGATTAACAAATTGCAATGTATCAAAATAACTAAGATTTTTCTTTATAAGAGATTTTTTACTTCGATGTTGTTCAATAAAAGAGTTTATCTCATTTGCAATAGTGCTTTTTGCAATATTCTGAGCCATTTCAAGATAGCAAAATGAGGGTGTATCCAGAACAAGCGCTACAACTCTGTTGGAATTAGCTGCGGTGAAGACCGCCACTGCTGAGCCCAATCCCTTGCCAATAATTGCTATTTTGCTGCAATCAAGTTCATTGTGCAATCGTAGCGCATCAATTGTTCTTAGTCCATCTAAGTACAGTCCTTTAACATAATATTCATCTTTATCAAGCAAACCTTCGGCCATAAATCCAGGATATTTATTTTCTTCTTGATCAAAATGCATAATGTTGCGATGCCCACGTAATTCCACAAAACAATAAGCAAATGGCAAATCAATTGGAAACTGAGAGTAACTTTCCATGTCATCATAATCATGAAATAATATTACAACCCGTGGTTTTGTAATTTTATCTGGAATGTAGAGTGTTGCAAAAAGTTGCATTTTATTATATCCAACATACGTCATATCATACGCTGAAAATTTACCTGTTGATTTTCGTTTGTTATGTACATACTGCACATCAATGGGTATTTTCTTTAATTCATTTATTGCATTTTGCCAGAATGTATCAAAATTTTCCGGATGGGATATTCTGGGAAGGTGTAAAAAATATCTGTCAAAATCACTTACTAATGCCATTGAACTTTATCACTGGTGTATTAATTTATACAGAAAAATATAGTTTGTTTTAAGTATAATATATATAAGCATTGTTAAAACTATTATAATTGCGACTATTATTAAAATAGACAATAAATATCGTAATGGCGTTACAATAGTATTTTTGATACTTATTTTAATTGGAATCCCCACTTTGTTAAAAGATATTATTCTATAAATAATAAAATAGATAAAGAATGCAATCAATCCTGTATACATGCACATTTCAACAATTTTGGTGAAGATACTGGGGTTTATTTCTGAAAAAAGGACAATAGGGAAAATAAGAATATTTGAAATTAATATAATTACTAATAAACTGGCAAGTATAGCAATACAAAGTGTTATAGAATGCCAAACAATTATTTTAAGTGGAGCATTATTTTGACTCATCTATTTGTTCACCCATCTCTTTTAATGCTTCTTTAGCTGCTTTCTGTACTTTGGGACTTGGATCATATTGCATTTTATATTTTAAAATGTCAATAGTTCTTTTGTCTTTTAATTCTTTCATAAGCTCAACAGCACGCAGACGTACCACTGGATTGTTACTGCGCAATGATTCCATTAAACGGGGTATTGCGTTGCTGTCACCCATTTTAACCAGTGCCGCAGTGCAATACATTGAAAAAGAATAATAATCTTTTCTTTTATTTACCGGGTAACTGTCAATTTCTTTTATTATTTCAAGTAAATCCATAGCAGTATCCTTTGCACCTATTTTTGCAAGTGCAACAGCTGCATAGGAACGCAGGGTTATATCTTCCTCTTTATCTTTCACAATTCCAAGAAGAAAATCTTTGGAAGTAATATCTTCTAAATCACCAAGGAATAAAATAAACAGTTGCCTAAGATTATCTGTTGTTTTTGTATCTTTTATATGTTCAACAGCAAAATCTTTTAATTCAGTTGCTTTTAACTTGCCCAATGTGCGTATAAGTGCTTCGGTAAAATTGGAATTTTCAGTAAATTTTTGTTCTTTCAGAATCTTTATTAACTGTGGTATTGCCTCTGTTGCTTTCAAGGTATCTATGGCATATACTGCTGCAATTTTAACTTCTTCTGAGGGATCGTTTAAGGAGGCAACTATCCATGTAGTTGATGAACTGCTTTTGAGTTCACTTACAACAGTAATTGCTGTACGTTTAACTTCTGGGTTTGATTCTTGTGGCATCAATTCATTCAAAAGTAGGATGACTTCGTTTTTATTGGTATCATCTTTTAGAGTTAACGTTGATTTTATGGCTTCTATCCTGTCATCATGAATGCCATATTGAATTGTTTTTTTAATCCATTCGGTCTTTTTCTTTTCTGCTTCGGCTTTTTTATCCTGGGAACTATCCTTCTTCTGATCATCTGTTGTTTTTTTAAGTTCAGGCTGCTTCACATTTGTTTTAACTTTATCATCTTTTTCTTGTGAAGATTTTGTTTCTGTAGATGATATGGTACTTTCTGCAGATTTTTTCTGTGAGCTGTCACCAGTTATATCTATATTCTTCTTTTGATCAGACTGGGCATATATTATTGCATTCATAAAAAGTAAAATAATAATATATAGAAGTATTTTCCTCATCACCTTCTCTCAATGAAAAAGATATCATTATATAGTAACTATCGGCCTAATACTTCAAGTCATTTTATGTTCTTTGCAGTAAAATTAAATAATTTATAATAAAATCAAGATTGTAACATAAAGATGTAAAATTTTCCTTATTTATTATCTTGACTATCATATACTATTACATATATTGTATATAATTAATTCAGAAAAAGGGAAATATGCTATGAAATTACGATTACTCACCATACTATATATTGTAATAACAATTTTACTTTCTGATAAAACGGTATTTGCAGCGGATAAATATGCATTGATTGAATTAAATGGTTCGGTCAACCCTGTGATTGCAGAGTATATTGTAAATGCAATAAAGAAAGCCAATCAGGATAATATGCAATTTGTACTCATGGTGATGGACACGCCTGGTGGTTTACTCAATTCAATGCGTGATATTATTAAGGCAATACTTGATTCGGAAATTCCGGTCATAGTATACACCTATCCTAAAGGAGCACAGGCAGCATCAGCTGGTGGTTTTATAATGATTGCTGCACATATTGCAGCAATGTCACCGGGTACTGAAATAGGTGCAATGCATCCTGTAAGCCCTTTTTTAAATTTCAGTCCGGATGAGAAGCAGTCGGGAGTGATGGAAAAAAAAGTGCTGAATGATACTGTAGCCTATGCTAAAAGTTTAGCAGAAATGCGTAAACGTAATATTAACTGGGTAGAAAAGGCAGTAAGGGAAGCCATATCAAGCACCAATAATGAAGCATTGCGATTAGGTGTTATTGATATAGTTGCAAATGACATAAACGACCTTCTGGCACAAATTGATGGAAAAAAAATTAAAACCAAAGACAGTACTGTTGTGTTGAAAACAAAAAACATCCAGCAGCAACTCTATGCAATGGACTGGAAAGAAAAGATTTTAAACTATTTTGCTGACCCGCAGATGGTATTCTTTTTATTTATTATTGCTGTTGTAGGCATTGGTTTTGAGCTAAAAAATCCAGGCATGATAGTTCCCGGTGTAATTGGGGCTATTGCATTGTTTCTATTTTTGCTGGCTATCAAAGTACTTCCAATAAATTTTGCTGGACTTACTTTTATTATTCTTGCTATAATCCTGTTTATACTGGAGTTGAAATTTACAAGTTACGGGTTATTGACATTGGCAGGAATTGTATCGTTTGTTATTGGATCCATGATACTGTTTGATTCGCCATTGCCGGGCGGCCAAATACCACTTACTTCAATTATTACCGTGCTGGCAGTACTTTTGCTTTTTATCTTTGTAGTAGTTCGTGCAGTGATTAAGGTACACACTCAAAAAGCTGTTACCGGAATTGAGGGAATGATTGGAGAAAAGGGTATTGCAACAGCTGATTTTACTAGCCGAGGAACTGTTGAAGTACATGGTGAACTGTGGACTGCTATTACGGATGAGCCTTTGCAAAAGGGAGATACTGTTGAAGTGGTAAAAATGGAAGGAATGGTAGTGCATGTAAAAAAAATACAGCAATAATATGTTACTATAATTTAAATAAATATTTACCAAAAGTCTTAATAGTAAACATAAAACTAATTTAGGAGGAAAACAATGTTTGAAGCGTTACCAACACTTATAATCCTTTTGATTTTATTAGCCGTATCATCAATAAAAATAATACGGGAATACGAACGAGCTGTTGTATTCAGGTTGGGTCGTTTACTACAACCGCCAACAGGTCCTAAAGGACCAGGACTGGTAATTATTATTCCCTTTGTTGATAAGATGATGAGGGTAAGTTTAAGAACGGTTGCAATGGATGTGCCACCTCAGGATGTCATCACCCGTGACAATGTTTCGGTTAAGGTTAATGCAGTAGTGTATTTCCGGGTTATTGAGCCTAATAAAGCAATTACTGAAGTTGAAGATTATCTCTATGCTACATCGCAATTAGCTCAAACAACATTACGTAGCATCCTTGGAATGGTTGAACTTGATGATTTGCTTGCCGATAGAGAACGTATCAATCATGAACTTCAGAAAATACTGGATAAACAGACCGATCCCTGGGGCATAAAAGTGACCGCAGTTGAGATTAAGCATGTTGACCTGCCACAGGAGATGCAGCGTGCAATGGCAAAACAGGCTGAAGCAGAACGTGAGCGAAGAGCTAAGGTTATAAATGCTGAAGGTGAATTTCAGGCAGCCTCAAAAATGGTTGATGCTGCAAAATTAATGGAACCTCATCCCATAGCATTGCAATTACGGTATTTGCAAACGCTGAGGGAAGTGGCAACTGAAAAGAATTCCACTACATTGTTCCCAATACCTATTGATTTAGTTGAACCATTTTTAGCAGGGCGTAAAAAATAAATTACTCAATAAGCCGCTTGAGGCGTGCAATTTCATTGAGCGCTTCAAGCGGTGTCAGGTTTTCTATATTTATGTCCTTTAGTGCCTGCACAAGGCGGTGATGAATAACCTGAAATATCTCCAATTGATCTTCATTATCAGGTGCTTTAGTCATTGCGTCAATTCGCGAAGACTTTTCCAATTTTTCCAGGATTTTGTTAGCTTTAACAGTTACAGGTTTTGGAATGCCCGCAAGTGTTGCAACATGAATGCCATAGGATTTATCCGCTGCACCTGGAACAACTTTATGCAAAAACTCAACACCGTTTATTGATTCCTTTACCATCACGGTATAATTAACAATACCTTTCTTATTTATTTTTGTCAATTCGTGGTAATGTGTTGCAAACAGCGTTTTGGCTTTTATATAATTGGCAATATATTCAACCACTGCCCATGCAATTGCCATACCATCATAAGTACTGGTTCCACGGCCAATTTCATCCATTATTACTAAACTTTTATCAGTAGCGTTGTTTAAAATTATTGCAGTTTCATTCATTTCTACAAGAAAAGTGGATTCGCCTCGGGCAATGTTATCCGAAGCGCCAATGCGTGTAAAAATCCTATCAACAATACACACATTTGCTGATTGTGCAGGGATAAATGAACCAATTTGAGCCATAAGCTGTATTATTGCAGCCATTCGTATATAGGTTGACTTCCCTGACATGTTTGGTCCAGTAATAATAGCTATAACATTGTTAGCTGTATCAAGAAAAATGTCATTAGGCACAAATGGTTCTTTTATATAAAATTTTTCTACAACCGGATGCCTGCCAGCTTTTATGTCAATAATTCCTTCATCATTTAACAATGGCCGTACATAATTATGCTGATGAGCTGCTGATGCAAGCGAGCAGAACATATCCAGTATTCCAATATTATATGCAAGTTCCTGAATTTGAAGTTTATTTTCTATTATGGTATTTACTATGCTATCTAATATTTCATTTTCAATTTCGATAATTCTATCAGTTGACTGGAGCACATCAGTTTCAAATTTTTGCAAAGTCTGAGTGGTATATCGTTCAGCATTAATTAATGTTTGTTTTCTGAAATAATCTTGTGGGACTTTTGCTGTCTGACCTTTACTAACTTCAATATAATAGCCAATTACTTTATTATACCGCACTTTTAGCGTTGGTATATCTAAACGCTTTTTTTCTTCTTCCTGATAATTAAGCAGCCACTGCCTGGCATCGGTTTTTAATGTATAAAGTCTGTCCAATTCTGCATTGACACCTTCCTTGATGACACGACCCTGTTCAGAGGAAAGCGGTGGATTTTCAACAATGGTGTTTTTAATTTTGTTCGATAGCTCATGTAATGAATCGCTTATAGTGCCAAGCATGTTGAACAATTCATCAGGATGTTGCTGCAAAAGTACATATATCTGATATGCAGCTTCTATTGATTGCTGCAGGGCAATAAAATCCCTGTTGTAATGTTTTTTCAATGAAAATCGTGATACCAGCCGTTCAATATCATGAATTTGAGATAGCCTATCTTGAATTTCTTTCAGAAGGGTTATGTTTTTTATTAGGTACGATATAATATCGTATCGGCTTTCAATGGCAGATTTATCAACAAGAGGATACAAAAGAGCCCTTTCCAGTGTCCGTTTTCCCATTGCAGTGTGGGTATGATTAAGAACGCCAAAAAGGGAATGTTGTTTGGAACCATCCTGACTTTTCAATATTTCAAGATTATGGATGGTTTGATGGTCCAGAACCATAAATTCGGTTCTACTTACATTCTTTGGATATTTGAGATGAATCAAAGTACTTTTGTGCGTATCTTTTAAATAGTGAAGAAGTGAACCTACAGTTAAAATTGCAGCATGCGATAACCCCAAACCTTTAATATTACTCAATCCATAAATGTTGCAAATAATATTTGTAAGGTATTCAACATCATAGTACCATTCATTGATGGATGCCAATGCAATATTCTGCTGTTGCAATAACTCCTTTAAAAATAAAATCTCCTGCTTAGGCCCATATAGCAACATTTCCTTTGGCGAAAATCGTGAAATTTCTGTTGCAATAAACTCACTGCTATAATCAGCAGATGAAAGAAAGAAATCACCTGTCGATACGTCTACAAATCCGGTACAGGCACTATTATTATGAATAACTACTGAACCAAGGAAAATATTTTCATCTGAGGGTATAAGATTACTTTCAATCACAGTGCCAGGAGTAATAACTCTAATAACTTCACGTTTTACAATTGTACTAGAACCGGGTGGTTCCATCTGTTCGCATATTGCAACTTTATATCCTGCTTTAATAAGTCGGGCAATGTAACTTTCTGCAGCATGATAGGGAACGCCACACATAGGGATGTCGTTTTGACGAGAGGTCAGTGCAATGTCTAAAATTTTTGAAGCAATCTTAGCATCATCAAAGAACATTTCGTAAAAATCACCAAGCCTAAAAAAAAGAATCTCATCCTTATAATTCTGTTTAATTTCAAGATACTGCCGCATCATTGGAGTGAGTTCTTTATCATTGCCCATAGATATACTGACTGCCATCCTGTTCAAAGATTTCAATAATAAAACCGTTAATGCCCAATTCTTCAGCCAACTGTATTTTAATATTCATGCTTTCATCAAGAGTTGAAAAATGACCTGCATAAATTTCAAAAGATTTTGATTTTCGTACAATATGTACAGGCGTTGTATAGTTTATAATCAATTTTTGCAATTCTTTTGCTTTTTGTAAATTATACAAAGGACCAATGCTAATGGTGTAATACATCATTGCTTTTTGTGGAATTTCCTTTTCTTCAATATCTGGCTTAATGTCTATTACCATACTTTGTGCAACTATTTTTTCATCGGGAATAAACGCAACTGATTTTGGATTATATTTTTTTAAATTTTGAATATTTATTAATGCCTTGGCAGCCTCGGGTGATTTAGGGTAGCGTGTAATTAGAAAATTATACGATGAATATGCCTCATTGTACATGGTGTGGTGCTCATAATATTGCCCCAGTTGAAGCAATAATGTTGGGTATATGGCAGCATCAGAATATCCATGCAAAAGTTCGGCCAGCCCCTTTATATATTGACGTGCATATCCATACATGAGCCTCTCCATTTCGGTTTTAAGAAATAATCCGTATGCTAACGTATTGATTTCACGTGAGAGGTGAGGAATCTTTTCACAATCTACAGCACCATCATCATAGTGGCTGTGATTAAAATGAGCTATCGCCCGCAATTGTAAAAATATTGGGAGATAGTTACTGGCGCTACACTCCTTGATTGCCTGACTAGATGTTAATAATAGATTGCCCCAATCGCTTTTCATGTAATACAGCTGGCATAACGATAGATATGCTACGTCACGCTTTTTGTAAAACCGATAGAAGCTTAAAATTTTTTGGTATTCAGAAATGCTTGCATCAGCAGTTGGAGCATACGCTGCAATAAGCATTCTGATATCGGGAATAAATGTGCTATTGGGGTACTGATTAAAAAATTTTTTTGTAAGCTCATGTTTATTATTACTATTGATTTTGAAAGCTTTTTGTATTGCTTCAAAATCTGACTGCTCACTTGCAGCAGCCATGCTGGCATAGAGCAACACAATGAGAATTGTTTTATGCACTACGCTCAGCATAGAGCGTTGAACCTTTTAATGATACGATAGTGACTGTATATTTTTTTCCAATATCTTCTTTGCCGCCTTTGATAATTACCGGATGATTGTAAATAGTTTTGCCCATAACTTCATTAACTGACTTTTTGCTTATTCGCTCTACAATCATATCGGTTGTTGTGTTAAGATAATTGATGAGGCGTTTTCTGGAAACATCTCGTACCGTATGTATGAGCTGATCAAGCCTTTGTTGCTTAATGGTATCAGGCACTGTATCAGCTAATGAATATGCTTTAGTCCCCTCACGCGGTGAATACTTATAAGTAAAAGCCTCGTCAAACTGTATTGTCTGTACGGCAGTAAGTGTGGCTTCAAAATCTTTTTGGGTTTCACCGGGGAATCCCACTATAAGGTCAGTAGATATTGAGGCCATTGGCAGTATAGTATGTATGGCTTCAATAATGTAATTATATTGCTTCATTGTATACTGTCGATTCATTGCTTGCAAAATGCTGTCCGAACCACTTTGTAAAGGTAGGTGAATGCTTTGCGCAATAACAGGATTATCCCTTATAACATATAAAATATTTTTGTTAAAATCTTTAGGATGTGAAGTAATAAAATTCAACTTGTATAAACCCGGCAATGCAGCAACAATTTCAAGAAGCTTGTAAAAAGGGATATCGTCTAAATCCTGACCATACTGGTTGACATTTTGACCTAAAAGAGTGATTTCGGTAATACCATTATCTATCAAAAGTTTACAGTATTCAATAATCTGCTGTGAAGGGAATGAAATGAGTTTACCTCGGACATAGGGCACAATACAGTAGGCACAGTAATTATCACAACCATGCGATATAGTAACCCATTTATGCCATGGCAATTCGTCTTTATGGGTAACCAGTGAAGGATGTATTCGCGATACAAAATCGTTTATATCTTGTGAGGTGTACTCACATACATTTTGATTATGTATGTAATTTTTTATTATTGAGCCAATAGCAGGAGAATGGTAAGGGCCAACAACAAGATCCACACCATATTGTGTGCGTAATTGTTGTTTCAAGCGCTGAGCCATACACCCGGCAACTACCAGAATGGATTGCTTGTATGTATTCCGTGCCTCAACAATATGAGATAGAGCTCTGTCTTCAGCATGTTTTCGCACTGAACAGGTGTTGAAAATGATTATATCCCATGAGCTATCGCTTTTTATAAATCCTTCTTGTTGTAGCGACACCTCCATAAGTTCGGAGTCACTCTTGTTCATCTGGCAGCCAAATGTGATAATTGTAAATGTTTGAGGATTTTTCTTCATATTTTAAAAACTAACTTTTGACTATTACTTTGTTATTGTAAAGCTGTTTAATTGTATCATCATTATAGCCAATTGACATCAAAATTTCATCATTATTGTAACCTAACGGCACACCTGCAAATGAGGCAATATATGTATCAGATGAAAACTTGATAGGATTTCCTATTTGTGAAAAAGTAGTCCCACTGTTTGATCGTATTGTTACAATCATATCGCGTTCAGAAAGTGGGGGATTATGAATTGCTTCTTCCAGTGTGCGTACGGGTTCCACACAGGCATCAATTTTTGAAAAAACAGTAATCCAATATGAAAGAGGTTGTGAAGCAATTATTGCTGCAATCTTTTTTTTATGGTTTTGTACACTTTCAGGTGAAAAATCCACATTTTGTAATATTTCGGTATATCCTATTGCTTCACAAAATGTTTGAAAAAATTTTGGTTCAATTGGACCTACGGATAAAAAACGTCCATCAGAAGTTGCGTAATAGTCGTAAATTCCACCACCATTGAGCATCTGAGTTTCCGGCTTTGGCAGCGGTTCACCTTCTAGGTAAGCTCCCGTAGTAAATGCTGTCATTGCAAACACACCATCGGTGATTGATATGTCTATATAGTCGCCTTTACCTGTAGATTGGCGCTTAATATAGGCTGCAAGCACTGCAATAACCATATTTTTAGCACCACTTGCAATATCGGCAATCTGTATACCATGAAGGGCAGGGCCTGTATCTTTTTTGCCTGAGAATGAATCAACACCTGACAGTGCCATATAGTTTATATCATGTCCTGCACGTTGAGCATAGCTTCCTGTTTGGCCGTAACCGGTGAGTGAACAATAAATTATTGAAGGGTTAATGTTTTTTAAATCGTTATATCCAAAACCTAATTTTTCAAGTACACCTGGCCTGAATTGCTCTATAATGATATCATATTCTTTTACAAGTGAATAGATAATATCTTTTGATTCAGGTGATTTTAAATCAAGTGCCAGAGATTTTTTCCCACGGTTAATATGTGCATAGACGGCTGAAATCCCATTGACAAAAGGGGGCAGCATTCTAAGCATATCAGGATTATTGGGGTTTTCTACTTTTATAATATTGGCACCAAGGTCAGCAAGCATCATAGTACCATAAGGACCTGGCAAAAGGTAAGTAAAATCAAGTATTTTAAGATTTTGCAGTGGCGGGGTCATAGAATCCTCTTGGTAATAGTATAATGTAATGGTTACAATAGTTAATTGTGGTACGTCAAGTAAAAGTTGAGTTATATAATTTTTTTCAAAATATAAAACAATTTACATACCTAGCTTATAGAGCATATGCGACATAATAATATTTTGAATATATGTATAATAATAATTATATGTAAAAAAATACATTTATTGAAAAATGTTATATTTTTTCATTATTTTTTTGTTTTTTTATTGACTTTTTTCGATAAAAAGTATTAATATATAAGTGATTATTATGACTGGACGGTTTTAATTATATTATTAATATCACTGGACGGAAAATGCATTTTATAACTAAAAAATATCTTATATCCAGTGATTTCGTTATTATTTTTATAATAATGCCTTTCATAGTATGTTACCATTTACATTGTACTCCAGTATTAAAAGATTTTAGAGTGTATAAATTACACGGAGAAATATATATAGATAGCAATAAAGCCCAATTACATCAAACAGTAAATAATAACACAATAGAAACCAATTCTTCATCATATTGTGTAATAGGTAATGATACTACGTATATTTTTATAACTGGAAACAGCGCAATTGATTTTGACATTGATAATACAAAAAAAAGCATTAATATACAAATAAATAGAGGAAACATAATTTTAATATCCGATAAAATTATAAAAAATATAACCGTAACCACTCCAATATATGAATACAATGGCGATATAAAAAATATTCAAATAATGACCAAAGATGATGCTTTGTTATTATGGAGTCTAGAAGCTAAGGGGACGCTGAAAAATACAAAGGATAATATAGTTAAATTTATTGATAATAAACATCAATTTATTCAGGCCGATCAGGATGTTGTATATTTAGAAATGGATACAAACATTTATGATGAACTTAGAAACAACGCCGAAATATTTAAAAAGGGTTTAATGCACAACAATTTAGAAGAGAATTTTATGCATCAAAAACTTATCGCTTTGGGCAACAAAGATATAAAAGAAACAATTATGCTAGCACTTTTGGAAAAAAGGGAAGGTAAATTAAAAAAGGTTATAACAAAAAGTGGGAATGAATATATTGGAATAGCTGTTGCACGAGGTAAAATGTTAGAAATATTAACTGTAAAAGGCAAAATAGTGATTCCACAATCAAATGTTAAGTATGTTTTATATTATTCGCCTTTTTTAGAGTGATACTATCATAAGGTTATTGTATGAGGTTTCAATGAACATAATAACAAAAAATACACACAATAGAACATTCACAAATAATAGATATATAACAATATTTTTCATTATTTTTATTGTATTTATTAATGGTTGTGTTGGAGGAGGTAATTCCGCAGATACCGAACCACCAGTTGTGATAAGTTTTACTCCGCACCGTGGTCAGACAGATGTGCCAATAAACACGCAAATAGTTGTTACATTCAGCAAAAGCGTTATTAATATAAATTCAAATACATTTTATATAGAAAAGTTGAGCGGTGGGAAAATAGCTGCCAGTATAATGTACAATGATAGTACAAGAACTGCCGTATTGCAGTTGTTGGAAAATTTAGATTATAATTCGATATATTATGTTACCCTAACCAGTGAAATAAGAAGCCGTTCGGGGGTGGCTCTGATACCTGAAGCCTGGGCATTTATTACAGGAATTCAGGCTGATACGCAAAAACCAACAATTATTGAAAAAAGCCCTGCTTATGAATATTACGTTAATTTAAGTACACCAATATATATTGTATTTAGTGAACCTGTCATCAATGTAAATTCAACTACTGTTTTTATTAAGAAAGGGAATGATATACTCCAGGCAAGTGTTGCTTATAATGAAACCACCAGAAAAGCAGAGATAACTCCATCACAACCGCTTGAGGAATGGACACGTTATACTATAGTTTTGACCGATAGTATAACTGATTTGTCAGGAAATTCGCTTGATGCGTATCAATATACCTTCCGTACTGATGACACAACCTATCCCTCTGTAATCAGCAAATACCCTGAGGGTGATGAAATTCCTACTAATTCGCTGATCTCTGTCACATTCAGTGAATCGATTAAAAGTTATACTATAACAAATGTAAATAATTTTAAATTAGAAAAATGGACAGGTGCTACATGGGAAAATGTTGAGAGAATAATTACCTATAACGATAATACTAAAACAGCAATATGTTACTCTCAGAGTGGATTGGAACCCAATACAGAGTATAAAGTAACATTGAAAAAAGATATTCGCGATCAGGCACATAATCCATTAAATCAGGAAACCACTTGGCAATTTACCACTAAAAATGAACCGGATACCACACCTCCTCAGCTATCTTCAAAAGTTCCTAATGATAATCAAACAAATGTTCCAACTGATACAGTTATCACTATAACCTTCAATGAAAATGTTTTAGGGGTTGATTCTACATCGTTTGTGGTGAAGCGTGCTGATACTAATGAAGCAGTTCAGGGTACAGTTATATATAATCATAACATGTATCAGGCAACCTTTACGCCTGTATTTACTCTTGCAGAGGGTGTTTGGTATAAAGTTGAATTGTCATCAAATATTCATGATACAGCAAATAATATGCTTGTGCCAGTGAGCTGGCAATTTAAAACTCAGGACACCACTAAGCCTGATATAACATATCGGTATCCATCAAACGGAATGGGAAATGTGGGAAATAATGTTAATATAGTTGTGACTTTTAGTGAAAGGGTTAATAATGTTTCTGTACAATCGTTTAAGATCCGCAATGAAACAACAGGACAATATATTGCAGGAAATGTGACCTATAATGATGCAACAAAAACTGCCACATTTGATCCTGATGATCCATTGCCGTTTGAAACAACATTTACTGTTGTCCTCACAAACGATATAAAAGATGCAAGTGATAATAGTTTGAATTATACAGAATGGTCATTTCAAACCGGTATTGAACCCGATACAACACCACCTTCAATTGTATCACGTTATCCATCTTCTGGACAAACAAATATACCCATATCATCCACTATTCAAATACAATTCAGCGAACCTGTATCAGGAGTAGGTCCACAAACAATACAGTTAAAAAAAGGCGATCAAAATGGCATACCTATTCCTGTAATGGTAAACTATGACTCGATATCCCAGCGAGTAAACATAACTCCACTCGGTAACCTGGAATATGAATCCCAATATACTGTTGTAGTAATAGGTGGCGATAGCTCCGACATAAAGGACGTGGCTGGCAACAGATTTGCTTCAACTGTAAACTGGTCGTTTGCAACAACTGCTGATACTACATCACCGTATGTAACTTTTAAATCACCGGAACAGGGGACTCCCGATATTCCTGGGAATGCTGTTGAAGTTCGAGTGCTTTTCAGCGAACAGGTAATGAATGTAAATACAAATACATTTAAATTACGAAGGGTTTCCGATAATACCGAGATATCCTGTAATGTAACGTATAGTTACAATCCTCAGAATAATATTGCACAAGCTGTTTTGACACCTCTTGCCAATATTACAGTGACTGGTACATATAGAGCAGAATTATCAAGCGCAATAACCGACATGTCTGTTGCACAAAATCCTTTACAGGCAGTACAATGGACATTTGAAATTACCGCAATTGATGAAACTGCACCAACGGTAGTGCTTAAATCTCCTGCTGCTGGGAATACCAACTGGAATAATAAAAAGGTTACCGTTATCTTTAGTGAAGATGTCAAAGGTGTAAGTGGTAGTTCATTTTTTATAAAAGATCAGTATAATACTACAATCCCTGCTACCGTCACTTATTATCCAGGTTTGCTTACTGCAGAATTAGAGGTTCTACAGGATCTTGAATATGAAAAAACCTTTACTGCATATTTAACCAATGCTATTAAGGATAAAGCAAATAATACACTATCACCAATATCATGGTCTTTTAGCACTCCACAGGATAGCATACCACCTTTTGTGTCAACTGTATATCCTCCAGATGGTACAACCGGATATCCGGTTAATGGTAGCATTTGGGCAAAATTTTCTGAACCAATTCAAGGATATAGCAGTTCATCATTTTATCTAGATCCCCCTGTAAGTGCCACAATAGTGTATGATGAGCAAACAAAAACCCTGACTTTGATTCCTCAGTCCAACATGCAGGGTCAAACACAGTATACAGTACGTATTACCACAGCTATAAAAGACAGAGCTAATATTCCCAATTCGCTGCTTAACGATTATATATGGCGTTTTACCACGCAATATGTACCGGATACCACACCACCTACAATAGTTGCTGGAAGCCGTTTCCCCGCTCCTGGCACAGTTAACGTACCACTGAATTCCAATATCAGATTACAGTTTTCAGAAGCTGTAAAAAATATTGAAAAAATCACTTTGAAAAAAGGTACCATTACTATACCAGTTGAAATTTCGTATAATCCAGCAACTTTTACAGTGACACTTGACCCAATTGATAATTTAGAACAGAATACAGTGTATACTGTTACAGTACCTGGTGGTTCCACTGGTATTGTAATCATGGACTTGGCCGACAACAGGCTTGCATCAACTGATACATGGCAATTTACTACAGAACTTGATACAACCCCACCATCAATTATTTCACGATATCCGGTGCCGGGGGCAGTCAATGTACAATTGAAGCCTGTTATAACAGTTACATTCAGTGAACCGGTTGTAAATGTTACCACTTCTACCTTTACATTAAGCGGAAGCGGCGTTGGGACATTTTATGTTGTTTATGATGATGCTACACGGACAGCTACGCTTACCCCAGGAACTGAATTAAGCAACAACACTACATATACAGTAACTTTAACCAACGGAATACGCGACAGGTACAATAATTCATTATCAACAACTACATGGACATTTACCACATATAGCTTGCCTCAAATTACCAATATTGAAGTATCAAATAATGGTGGCTCAAGCTATTCAGCAATTACAGATGCTGCAACAAATGTTAATTCATTATTAACTCATGTTCGTATAACCTTTAACCGTTCAATGAATACCGAAAAACAATGGTTACAGATTTATGAAGGGGCTTCGGGCTCTACAACTCCAGCACCGTTAACACCTTTTAATTACTTCTGGGATTCAAACAATACCAGAATAACGTATATATTAAAAGGTCGATGCAAAGGAGGAACACAATATCAGTTTAAACTGTTTGGTTGGGGTGGTAGTTTTGAAGATACTGATGGGAACAGAGTGAGCAGAACAGCCTATGTTGGTGATGGTATTTTAAATTTTACCACTGCCGCTGATAGTATTGCACCACTTGTTATTGCTACAATACCTTATAATAGCGCTACAAATGTAGGAAGAGATATTGGTTTTATTATCATACAATTTAACGAAATGATGAATCAATCCAGGGATTCACGCATAACACTATCCCCAGCAATAACTGCTACACGTCAGGGATGGATTGAAGGTGGCAGGACAGTTATATTTACAATTGGGCAACTTGCAGCCAACACTACATATTCAGTAACACTTAATTCAGGAACAAACAGTTTTCAGGATCTGGCAGGGAATAATGCTGCAGCTTCTGGACAGGTTATCTGTACTTTTACAACCGGGACTACCACTGGTTCATCCACACAACTTTCAGAAAGCTTTGAAAATTATTCCCAACCATATTTTTCTAACTTTAAAAATATAAGTACCGATAACACCGATTGGATTAGAATTACGACCGAACGCTCAGGTAATGGTTCTACTCTGTCACCTCCGCAGGGCAGTTACTTTGCCAAAGCAGCAAGCTTTGAATATGATCCTGGCACATATTCAGATATAGTGAACATAAATTCAATTAATATGTCTACGCTGGGAAGTTATATATTAACATTCCAGATGTATCATGAAAGGATTTACAATGCCCCAGACAGAATAGAAGTGTTATTAAGTACTGATGGAATTAACTTTAATCCCATAGATACTGGAGCAATGGGTCAGGTATACCGCTATGACTGGTCATTAGGCAACGATAATCCAGTGTGGCAAACACACTATGTTGATCTTTCTGCCTTTTCAGGTCCGGGGTATAATTCCGTATGGATAAAATTACGAGCTTACTCAGCAGGTGAAATGGGACAAAATATCATTGTAGATGATGTTAGATTGCTGAAATATTAGTGTTTTATGAACTGGTTAACAACGCATGTTTTGTTACATGAAACATATTATTAATACAACTGCTAACCCAAAAAGGGGTGGAGTAATAGTATGAGACGATTGATTTGGTTAATTTTATTACTGGCTATTTCAAATATTGTATGCAGCGGTGATGTTTTTCACAATTATAAAAAAGAACGCGATACAATGAGTATTCCCTATACGCCAGATACTACTCCTCCCCACATTGTAGAGGTAAAGGCATTAACAAGTAATACCATAAAAGTTATTTTTGATGAACAAATTGATCCAGCAACAGCACTAAACTATGCTAATTATTATATTCAAGGCATCAATAGAGTAAATGTATTGTCTAACCCTGCACCAAGCATGGATGGCAGCAATGCTGTAATTCTCAACGTTTCAACTGGCCTTGAGTATGGAATGCACCACGGTAAACAATACACACTATTAGCTCAAAATATTAAAGATATTTCTGGGAATATATTACTGAATGGCATTTCCCAATTTACTGGTAAGGGTCAAATTGTTGCATCTATATGGTTTTATGATAAAAATAATGATTTGCGCCAGTTTAGCGATGATCTAGATTATATATATTTTAATTCTAAAAATATTGAATTTATAATTAAAGTAAATGATGATACAAATGGTTACTATTCTTATTCGATAGATGATTTACCTTACAGCAGCGAAATCCCGTGTACTGATAAATTAATTTTATCTAATCTTTCTGATGGTGTGCATACTCTACAAGTAATAGGAAAGGATAGTCAGGGGAAACTGCAAGATTTAAACCAGCCATCTTCAGTTTCATTTATTGTTGATACTACACCACCTGTTGCAACATTATCAAAGTTACCTGAAAGCGTAACAAATAACACTGAAATCGCGGTAGTAGTTGGCGGATTGGATGTAGTGATGTATCGATTTAGGCTCAATAACGAACCGTGGAGCAACGTTATATCCGTAAACACACCTATTATCAGAAAAAAATTACTTGGCGGTAACTATCGCCTTGAAGTAAAAGGAATTGATAGCGCAGGTAATGAGCAAAATATTGCCACAGCATATCAATGGAGAGTAACATCAGGCAATAGCATCTACTTTGTCAGTAAACCAGAACGTTATACTCGTTTACGAAATGTTGATGTAACACTTGGTGGTGAAAATATATATTTTTATAAGTATAGCATCAACAATAATATATGGAGCGGGTATATTTCTATAGATCAGCCAATAGTTTTACGAAACTTGCAGGATGGTGATTACACAATACGTGTGATAGGAGCTGTCATCCCAGGCGATACTCCATCCGAAACCGATGAAATTGAATACACTTGGACTGTTGATACTAAACCTCCAGTATGTACACTCAGCAACTTACCAGCAAATTTTACCAATAAGCAACGAGTTACGATGGTTGTTTCATCTACCGATGGTGAAGTGGTGGCCTATAAATATAAACTTTTCAGAAACGGATATCTTCATGAAGAAAGTGGTGTATGTAGTGTAACACAACCATTGGAGTTGAGCAATCTGTCTGAAGCATCATATACTCTTAAAGTTATGGGAATAGACAAAGCGGGCAATATACAAAGCGAATCAAGTGCAACCGAATATACCTGGACAATAGATTTAACACCACCACAAGTAAGTCTTTATAATTTGCCGGCAAGAGATTCCAAAATAAATTCTATTGATATAGCAGTTGGACCACCTGATGTGGTTTCATATAAATATTGTCTAAATACAGTAACCTGGTCACAGGAAATAAATAGATCTATTAACATAACCAGAGCAAACCTGTCAGATGGCATCTATACACTATCGGTAATAGGTAAAGATCTTGCAGGGAACTGGCAGAGTTTTCAAACTCCAACTCAGCATATTTGGGAAATTGATACAACCCCACCTACTGCTGTGTTACTTAATAAACCTCCTGAAGTAACAAATTTACAGAGTGCCGATTTTGTAATAGGCGGAGTAGGAGTAGTTAAATACAGATATAAATATAACGGTGGAGAATGGAGTCAGGAATATGACCGGATTCAATATCCAAATATTGTACTCGATAATCTATATGAAGGTTCCCATACCATCCAGGTAATAGGATGTGATAAAGCTGGAAACTGGCAAATCATTCCAACACAGTATACATGGTCAATCAATGTTTCATTACCAACTGCTATTTTAAGTGGTACCCCATCATACTATTCTAACGTAAATAATATAAATATTACTGTTGGTGGTGCAGGGATTATAGCATATAGATATAAAATTGATAATCAATCATGGAGCGCAGAAATTGATGTTTCAAATCCTATAGTAATATCTAATTTATCCGAAGGGTACCATATCATCAAAGTAATAGGGAAAAACAGTTTGAATCAATGGCAATCTGTTGAAGCAGCTACTACTTTTGAATGGATAATTGATACAGTTCCTCCAGTTGCGCAGCTTACAAATACACCACAAAGCCCAACAAACAACCAGTCCATAGCAATTAAAGTATATGGAGTGGGAGTGTATGCATATAAATATTCTCTGGATGATCCTGATCCGCGCGGCAGTCAGGAATTTTTAATTGATACTGATGATACAATTAATATTGATAATATACTAGGTGGTCAACACACATTGTATGTTATAGCCCGAGATGAAGCTGGAAACTGGCAGGATTATAATCACCCTACAACATATATTTGGACAATTGATACCAGTACACCAACAGCTATGTTTGATGCAGCTACATTGCCAAAAAATATAACCAATCAAACAGGTATTAATATTAAAGTAATGGGTAGCAATATTGTTAAATATAAATATAAATTGGATACATTACCATGGAGCGGTGAAATTGATGTTAATGACCCTATTATGCGATTGGGATTAGCGGAAGGAACGCATATAGTCAAAGTTATAGGTAAAAATGAAGCAGGAACCTGGCAATCAGAAAGCAATGCAACTGAATACAGCTGGATAATTGATATAACTCCACCAGCTCCGCCAGAAATACTTTTACAAAACCTTCCAAATAATTTAACCAATGAAACAAGTATTAATATTATTGTCAATGGAACAGGAATAACACATTACAGATATAAACTAAATGAAGAAAACTGGAGTGATCCTATTCTACTGGGTACTAATATTGTACGTTCTGGATTAATTGAAAATACATACAATCTTTATGTGATAGCAAAGGATGAAGCTGGAAATTGGACAAGTGAAAGTAATGCAAAAACATACTCATGGCGTGTTGATTATACCAGTCCAATTGCAGCTATTACAAACAGACCTGATAATCCATCAAACCAAAACTGGGCTGAATTCATAATAGCGGGCACAGGGATTGTGCAATATAAATATAAAATAGATAATGGGTTGTGGAGTGATTGGGTTGATGTCAATCAGCATATAATTTTAAATAATCTACCTGATGGAATACATACAATTTCTGTGTGCGGACGAAAAAGTTCCAATCCACCTTATTTTGAACAGGCAGAACAGGATGCAACAACGTATACATGGGAAGTAGATACCGTTGCACCAACTGCTGTATTAAGCAACCTGCCATCAAATCCAACTACCAATACTTCAATAAGTATTACAGTAGGAGGTTTGCAGGTTGTGGCATATCGATACAGAATTAATAATGGAGCATGGATACCTGTTACATCTGAAATCATCAAAGAATTCCCTATTGTCTTGAGCGGTCTTACCCCGGGTAACTATCAAATTGATGTTGTTGCTCGTGATTTAGCTGGTAACTGGCAAATCATACCAACAAGCTACGTATGGACAATAAATCCTCCTCCTCTTGTGTCACCAGCAACAGTGGATATTGGTGAATACAGTACATCTGCTGCACTAATGTTCAGTTGGGTGCGCCCGTATGGTACAGCAGATGTAAAAATACAAATAGCGTCTGATACCAATTTCAGCAATGTTGTTTTTGAAAGTGTAGTTGGCAACGTAGACAGCTATACATTTGTAGCGCAAAGTACCGAAATAGAACGTTATTATGCGCGTGTGGCTGTCAATGATCAACCTGGTAAGCCTTTAAATGATCCAAGCTGGAAACCATGGGGACAGGCAAGTAATGGAATTGCTATGGTGGGTTCAGTAAGTGGTGTTGTTAAAAATGCAGTAGGATTTGCAGCATTGAGTAATGTAACTATTGAGTTAAGAAAAATGATTGATAATTCATTAATAGATACCACCACAACCGACACCAACGGTGGATTTACTTTTACTGGAGTACCAATAGGCAGCAATAAATATAAACTTGTTGCTTCTCTTACAGGTTATTATACCGCAACAAAAAATAATATTACCATTACATTAGGTGTACAATTAAGCGCAGGAACAATATATCTTGTGCCAACCTCTGCATCAAGCGGTACCATTACCGGTACAGTCATTGATGCCAATGATGCAAGTAAATTAGCGGGAGTAACCGTTGAGGTATATAACTGGCAAAATATTTTAGTAGCATCTACAGTGACTGCATCAGGAGGTACATTTACAACAACAACGTTAAGTCCCGGTGTATATTCTGTATTGTTTAAAAGGACTAACTATTATGATCTTTTAGTAGATAATATCGTAGTCAATGGCAACAGAGATATAGGACGCCAGGCAATTTGTGCATATCTTGTTGAGCCAATGGTACGTGTAATAGTGTTATGGGGACAAAACCCTCAGGATCTTGACCTGCACGTTGTTGGTCCAACATCACAAACAGTTGTCGAAGCCGATACTGCCTATAATAATCCTCAAAACAGATTCCATGTGGGCTATATTGGATATACAAATTATAAATGGCAATATAATTATAATGAACTCACTGGTGCATACGAAAGAGGTGATGATAAAAGCTCAACTACAGTTCCCGATAGAACAGGTACAAAATCAACCACTGCATTAGTACAGGATGTATATCCTGGAAATACCATTACAGGTTCCGGTTATGGTCCTGAGGCAATTAATTTATGGCGCTACGGAGGAGTTCAGTATGCCAGAGGTATTTTCACTTATACTGTCAGGAATTGGTCAGGAACTGATTGGTATGCTGGCGGAAGAGATGTCATAGTAAGGATATATGATTCACAAGGTATGGTACAGCAGATATTAATGCCGCAGGGAGCAACTGACCCTGGAAATACAACCCGAGATTGGAAAGCGGTAAAAATCAATATACAGGGGAATACGCGTTCAAAACGTATTATTTATGTGCCAACGCAAGGAGTATTTTTCAATGCCGGTGTGGATAGAAACAAGGCTGGTTTTGACTGGTAAAATCTGTTATACACTGCAGCATTGAAAATGAAAATCTACTCTTTGCTGCAGTGAAGATTTCAAGCAGCAAAAAACTTTACTTTAAAAGTTGTGTTGATAATGGTGACAGTGAGACTTCTTTACATAATTTAATAGATTTTACAAATAGAGCTGAATGAAATTAATGGGGAAATTTTAGAATTTGTTTAAAAAAATTATATAAAATAAAGAAGTTAAATATAAATTAAGAGTTAAAGAAATGATGCAAAAAAAAGTGCAATTGGTCATTACTGTTTATATCCTATTTATGTTTTCATTAAAGCTGTATGCTCAGCAAAAACAGGCCGATATAAAAAAACAAAAGTTTGAACCAACCAAGCCTGCTATTGAAATACAAAAAACAAATGATACAAAACAATATAGTAATATTATTTTTGCAATGTCTGGTGGATATTTTTCCCCTTTAGGAACCGAGTCTGTGATGTTAAATGGTAGCTGGATGATTAAATCGTTTATTCAGCAAAATAATATTGAAAATACCCTTTTTGGAATAGGTGGCGATTTGCTTTACACAAAACTTCAGGATAAAAAGTATGATGGTTATATAATGTATGTAACATTTATACCAAATGCAACAGCAGTATTTCCATTGTACAAGAATTTAATGGTAATACTAAAAGCCGGACCAGGCTTTACAGTACTACATTCACATTTAAATGACTTAAATGAAAGCTCACTATCAATGACATTAGCAGCTGGTGCAGGATTATTTATAATTATAAGTCAGCAATTTATATGGGGTATTGAAAACATGTATCATTATTACTTTCAGATACATGCTTCATCATCGTTAAGTTATTATTCCTATATTGGATATAGATGGTAATTTTTGGAGTAATGGCATAATAAAATTAATTATCGGAGGAATAAAATGAAAAGAATTGTCACAGTAATGGTATTAATGTTGAATTTTGTTTTTTTTGCATTCAGGTTATCTGCTACTACTACCAGAGATATGGGACTTGGATTATTTGAATACCCCTGGTTTATTGATGGGTTGCAGTCGTATATCTATGAAAACCCTGCATATATCAGCAATTACGGTGACAAGATATATGCTGAGCGAATTGGAATTATAAATGGGGAAAATAAAGGTGGTGTCATTTATAATATAAAAAATAATTTGTTTATTGGAGTAGATTTGGGATCTCCAGTTGATACAAGCCTATGGAATACTAATGCTGTAGATAGCTTATTTAATGTAGATGTTTATTCAGCAAAATGTAAATCACACTACAACCATTCTATTATTACATCACAGTCAATGAAAGCATATCAGGTTGAATTGCTTGATGAAACAATTTTAGATATAAAAGATCCCTATGATGCAAGTGAGCTTGTTGGTACCAACACTACATCGCCTCAATTACGTGAAAAGCTTAATCAGCGAAACTTCAGTGCATTATTTGGCTATAAGTTAAATAAATTTAGTGTTGGTTTTTATGCAGGCTACGCCACTTCATGGAAACATTACCGTGACAGCACTTCGGCAACAAATTCACATGAAGAATATAATCTAATCAATGCTGAGTATTCTGCCAAATTAGGAGTTTCATATATAATAAATAATAAGGTAAGCTTTGATATATCAGGATTCTTTTTCATGTATGCATTAGACAATAATTATATGCAAAGAAAGCCTGGTATTGATTTTGATATGTCATACAAATCGGACGGTGCAATGGATTTTGGATCAAATCTAAGAGTTAATTATGCAATGACTAATAATCAAAAAGTGCATTTTTATGTAAGTTACTGGATGTTAAACAGAAGTACAAAAGGTGAGATGCTTATATCTGATTCAAAACCCATTAATAATGTAAATGCTACTGATACCTTTGAACGTAAAGGTCAGAAAATAAGTGCTGGTGTTTCAGATGAGATAAGTATTGATAAGAATATGATAGTGTTCATTGGATTTTTAACTAATATAGAATTCTTTAAAAATAATTACTACGGAGTGGATGCCATAACTCCCGCAAATAACGTAGATACGTATACGTTAAATTACAAGGCAATAGAAGTACCCGTAATAATTGGCCTTGAAGCTAATGTAAGTGAAAATTGGAAAGGACGCTTAGGGCTTGTGCAAAAGATATACAAACCATTGTCGTATGATGGTACCAATATAATTAATCAAGGTGCAAATAAGATTCCTACCACCATTGATGAAATATCATCTTCATCTTCTACATTATATACAGGGCTATCCTATAAATTAAATAATTTTACTTTTGATTGGCTGATGAATGTTGAATTATTTACGGTTGGTCCATACATTATTTCAGGTAAGTCCTGGACGGCTAATAATGAAAATCCTTTGGCTTTTGCATTTGCAATTACTTATAATTTTGAAACCAAAAGTAGTGAATAATCTAACTGTTATTTTAAAAAAGAAGACCCCTGAATTATCCAGGGGTTTTCTTTTTAACAGTTTGTCAACGTGTCACTATTACATAAAAGTAACAAATATTATTTCATACTATTGTAATATATTTATCGTCTATTGAAAACATAGTAAATATTTCAGCATTAATTAAATTTTTATAAATAAATATCTTGCAATTATGTTAATTTATATTATTTATATATTCAGATATAAGGTGATATGGGGGTTGTGATGGAAGCAAAAAATATAATAAGGCAATTCCAGAAATATGGTACAGGTGTTATTTTATTCAATGCGATTATATTTATCATTATATTACAGCTTTCATTCCCACTATTTCAGGATACAAGATTATTAATTACATTTTTAATCTTATGGGTTATTTCGTTTACCTCATTATTTATTTATTATATGTGGATGGTTAAAAGTATAATTAAAATTATTGAATCGGATGATGAGCAAAAAGAATACAAAATTTTTAATAAATTTAAAGTAAGTGCTAAGCAAACGATGCTTTTGAACATTGGTTATTTGGTTTTAGTTTATATTCCGCTATTCTTTTTTATGTATTTCCTGTATGGATACAATAATGTATATTATCACTTTTATGTTTTTTTTATTTTAGCATTTGTATTCTTGTTTTTGGGATTTAATTCGATGTTAGTTTGGTATACTCGTACATATCCCCTTGGAAGATTTGGTATACCAATTGCTGTGCAACGATTGCGAAGCAAGATAGTTAGTATAGTATTGCCTATAACATTACTAACATCTGTGTTTATGTTGGTGCTATTTTATAAAATTGATAAATCCAATGTTGAATCATTAACTGCTTCTAGGATATTTGATGTTTTACAACAAATACAGATTGATTCAAAAGACTCATTTATTAAATCAATACCATCTATAGTTAATGAATATAATGGTGTAGTATTGGTTTGTGAGGATGAACAAATTGTTCAATGTAACAAGGAAGAATTTATTTCACAAAACATCCATAAAATTATAAATAAAGGCAAACAACCACAATTTCTATATAACAAGACAATCAATTTTTTAAAAAATATAAAGAATAAAAACTTTTCAAGTACTGAAGGTGTATTTGAAGGTGAACAGGCGGTTTTATTTACTTATTCAGTACCTGATAGCAATAAAATAATACTTGTTGCATTCATAGAAAAAATATTATATTCTTCGGTATATAAGAGCATCTTTTATATCACATTAGGAATGATTATTATTAATTTAGCAATCAGATATATAATTAACCGTCGTTTGATGAATTTGTCTTTAGCATTGGATATTGCTATGCCTTCATTACAGAAAGCTACTCGTGGTGATCTAACCGGCGAAATTAAACTTATAAAATCCCGCGACATAATGGAAGATTTTATTCGCAGTTTTATTGGCTTCAGGGAGCAGATAATTGATTTTATACGCAAATCAAATGAACTCAGCGAAAAGGTATTGCTGTCATCTGAAGCTCTGGCATTTTCAGGAAAATCAATAAAGGAAGAAGCTGCTCAACAGGCTCAAAATATTGAAGAGGTGACCTCAATAATTGCAGAAGTATCAGGTGCTTTTTACACAATAGCTTCTGATGCCAACAAACAAAGTGAAATCTTAAAAAACCTTGAAGATATTATAAATAATCTCAATGAGGCAATGAATAGGCTCAATAACGATGCTAAACAGGTTATAGTTGCAATTCAAGGGGTACAAAAAAGTGCTCGTGATAGTGAAACGCTGGTAACAAGTACTGCAGAATCTTCAAAACAAATTGCAACATTTTTTGAAAACATCATGAATGTTATTGGCCTAATATCAGATATTGCCGAACAGGTTAACCTGCTATCGCTTAACGCATCCATAGAAGCTGCACGCGCTGGTGAGCATGGAAGGGGGTTTGCCGTTGTTGCAGAAGAAATATCGCGGCTTGCAGACAGAACTGCACAAAATCTAAAGGAGATCACTAAGATCGTAAATGAAGGTAACACCGCGATGAACAGTAATATGAATATGATGAGCACAATGCGTCATGTACTGCTTTCTATTATTCAGGATATTGAACGCAGTGTAAATTTAATCACTGGTTTCATTGAAACAATCAATCAGCGGGTAATGGATTTTGCAAGGATCCATGAAGGCATTGCCAGTGCAAGTGAGTTTTCAAAGGGGCTATCGCTATCAATGGCCGAATTAAGTGATAATACCAAAAAGATAGTACAGTCTATTGAAAGTGTGAATGCAGTTGCAGGCCAGTTTGTTTCACTGTCTGAAAATTTAACTACTACTTCTTCAGAACTTGAAGCTATGGCAGCAGAACTTAAAAAGGTAATAGAACGATTCAAGATATAATTATTCTAAACCAGCTTTCTTAAAAACATAGTCAATATTATGCAGGAAATTATCAAGTGTAAATATTTCTTCTATTTCTTCGCGTGAAAGTTTTGTTTGTATTCTTGTATCGTTAAGCGATAGCTCTTTTAATGAGCCCCCTTCATTCCAAACTTTCATGGCATTGTCCTGCACTATCTGGTATGCTTCTTCTCGTGTATAGCCTTTTTCTACTAATTTTAGCAGTAACCCTTGTGAATAGAATAACCCGCCTGTTTTTTCAATGGTTTTCATCATGGCTTCAGGATATACATGAAGATTTTCTAGTATAAAAATCATTCTTGATAACAGATAATCCAATGCGATTGTACTGTCGGGTAAGATAACGCGCTCAGCAGATGAATGGGAAATATCACGTTCATGCCATAATGTCATATTATCCAATGCAACCATTAGATTGGCCTTTATTACACGTGATAATCCTGATATCCTTTCACACAAAATAGGGTTTCGTTTATGCGGCATTGCGGAAGAACCTTTTTGCCCTTTTTGGAAAGGCTCTTCAACTTCACGTACTTCGGTACGCTGCAGGTGTCGTATCTCTGTAGCTAACTTATCTAATGTGCCTGCGCAAATTGCAATTGCAGACATATAGTGAGCGTGCCTGTCCCTCTGGATTATCTGTGTTGAAATTGGGTCAGGTTTAAGTCCAAGCTTTTGGCACACTATTACCTCAACCTGTGGATCAATATTGCTAAAAGTGCCAACAGCACCTGAAAGTTTTCCATAAGATATTTCGTCGATAGCATCCTGCATTCTTTTACGGTTACGTAAAAACTCATGATAATATAATGCCATCTTTGTGCCAAATGTGGTTGGCTCAGCATGAACGCCATGAGAACGGCCCATGCACGGTGTATGTTTGTATTTCAGTGCTAACTTTTTTAAAACTTCTAAAAGTTGATCAATATCATTGAGTATTATCTGTCCAGCCTGTTTCATCTGAATTGATAATGCAGTATCAACTATGTCGCTTGATGTAAGACCATAATGAATATATCTGCTGGATGGGCCCACATATTCGGCAACACAGGTTAAAAATGCTATCACGTCATGATGCACTTGATTTTCAATCTCTTCAATACGTGCAACATCAAATCGAGCTTTTTCTTTAATTATAGCTAAATCTTCAGGGGGTATAATACCTAACTGCGCATTAGCTTCACAGGCAGCTATTTCAATATCAAGCCATATTCTAAATTTATTTTCTAAGGACCATATATCTGCAATGTGCTTTCGAGAATATCTATCAATCATATAAACCTCATGCACCAATATAGCGTTATAATATTTATTTATGAAAAAGCTAAATCTTGATATAGCTATCAAAATTATCAAGTAAAAAACAATAAATTAATAATAATGTGATCAAATTACTGCTTGACGGATAGGCTTAAAGTATAGCATCAATGTTCAAAAATACCATAATTTTTATAAAGGAAATGATATGGAATATCTTAACCAGATACGTGATTTTGTATGGGGTACGCCGCTTATCATTTTGTTATTGGGCACGGGCATTTATCTCACAATTTTGCTTAAGGGATTACAGTTTAGGACATTGTTTTCTTCATTATATCTGGCATTAGTTAAGCGCAAAGAGCATGGTGCTCATCCAGGAGATATCTCACATTTTCAGGCGCTGATGACAGCGTTGGCTGCTACCGTTGGTACTGGCAACATTGCTGGAGTAGCTTCTGCAATCGCCATTGGTGGGCCCGGTGCAATGTTCTGGATGTGGCTCACAGGTTTGTTTGGCATGGCTACAAAATACAGTGAGGCTGTTTTGGCAGTAAAGTACCGTGAAGTTGATGCACTGGGTACTATGTCAGGTGGGCCCATGTACTATATAGAAAAAGGTTTAAAGAATAGCTGGCTTGCAATGATATTTGCCGTATTTGCAGCATGTGCAGCGTTTGGCACCGGCAATATGATACAGTCAAACTCAGTTGCCGAAGCCATGAAAGCAACATTTAATATTGACCACTGGATTACCGGCATTGTTCTTTTTATTCTTACATTTTTGGTTATAATGGGTGGAATAAAAAGTATTGCTCGCGCTGCTTCGGCAATAGTACCTGTAATGATTTTATTTTATATGATAGCTGGCACAGTAGTGTTGGTGATATACAGTGACAAAATTTTATATGCATTTGAACTGATACTTGTGCATGCATTTACGCCTGTGGCTGCAGCTGGTGGCTTTGCTGGTGCTACTGTTAAGATGGCCATGCAGATGGGAGTTTCACGAGGATTATTATCCAATGAATCCGGGTTAGGTAGTTCACCTATAGCGGCTGCTGCAGCAAAGACTGATGAACCGGTACGTCAGGCGCTTGTGTCCATGACACAGACATTTATTGATACAATAGTAGTATGTACTTTTACAGGACTTGTTATTCTGGTTACAGACGCATGGAAAACGGGTAAAACTGCTGCAGCGTTGACAGAACATGCATTCTCGTTAGGATTACCTGGCACATGGGGTGGTATTGTAGTATCATTAAGTCTTATATTCTTTGCATATTCTACAATATTGGGATGGGCATATTATGGCGAAAAATCGGTTGAGTATATAGTTGGTGAAAAAGCAATAAAACCATATAGGCTACTCTGGGTGATCGTCGTTTTTGTTGGAGCTGTCGGCAAATTAGAAGTAGTGTGGACAATTACGGATATCATGAATGGCCTTATGGCATTCCCCAACCTTGTTGCCTTATTAGGGCTTTCGTTTGTCATAAAAAATGAAACAAATCATTTCTTCAGCAAACATAATTCTGTATAGCTAAATGTTTTTACAATGAGCTATCGCCACAATACTATTTCTGCGTTTGGGGGAAAATAATAATTAACTATGAAATTCTTAATCAAATGTAAAATACAGTTTGTAATTTTTGCAGTAATAAATTTTATTTCGTGTACACGCTTTGAGACAGTGCGTGATCCCTATACATTATATGTACATATTTCGGCTGAACCTGGGCACCTAAACCCCATTACCTCAAACGAAGCTATTGCATCGTCAATAAACACCTATATCTACGAAACGCTCCTTGACAGGGATTTTGATAGCCTTGAATTAAAACCGCAGCTTGCCGAAAAATGGGAAATATCTCATGATAAATTACATTATCGTTTTTATCTTAAAAAAAATATTTTTTGGAGCGATGGCAAGCCTTTTACTGCTGATGATATTGTGTATTCTTTCAAAGTGATTAAAGACCCAAAGGTTGCAAATGCTCCATTAAAGGTGTACTATATCGATGTTAAGAGTGTAAAAAAAATATCTCCCTACATTGTTGAGTTTACGTATTCAAAGCCGTATTTCCTGGCTTTAGAAATTTGTGGAAGCATTCCGATAGTACCAAAGCATATTTTTGATGATGGCACTGATTTTAATACACACAAACATAACAGACATCCTGTTGGTACTGGCCCATATAAATTTGTCAAATGGAATACCGGTAAAACCATAGAATTAGCGGTAAACGATAGTTACTGGGGAAAAAAACCTGAGATACAGCGCATTGTGTATAAAGTCATTCCCGAACCTAATGTGGCGCTTCAGATGTTAAAAAAAGGTGAACTTGATGTTATGGCTCTGCGCCCAATCCAATGGGTACGGCAGACAAATTCACAACACTTTCAAGAATCCTTTTATAAATTTATGTATTATCAGCCATATTACAATTACATTGGGTGGAATGCCCGCAATCCACTGTTTAAAGATAAAAATGTCAGAAAAGCGCTTACCATGCTTGTCAATCGTCAGGCAATATTAGACAGCTTGCTTTTTGGATTGGGGGTAGTTGTTACAGGTCCTTTTTATATTCATGACAAGTATTACAATCATGATATACAACCTTTACCGTATGATCCTGTAAAAGCCAAAATGTTATTACATCAATCTGGCTGGACAGATAGCAACGGCGATGGTATTCTTGACAAAGATGGCGTCCCTTTTAAATTTACCTTAACGATAGCTTCTGCAAGCAAATTTGCTGAACGTCTAGCAACCATTTTAAAAGAAGACTTTGCAAAAGCTGGCATACAGATGGATATAAACCGCTATGAATGGGCTGTATTTGTGAATAAAGTGGATAAACGTGATTTTGATGCGGTTACTTTGGGCTGGTCTTTATCATGGGAGGGTGATCCTTACCAGCTGTGGCATTCGTCACAGGTCAAAGCAGGTTCAAATTTTTGTTACTTTATCAATGCAGAAGCTGATAAGATTATTGAAAATGCACGCAAAGAATTTGACGTTGAAAAAAGAATAAAAATGTATCGCCGTTTTCATGAGATAATCCATGATGAGCAGCCGTATACATTTTTATATTGCACTCCTGCATTGGTAGTAGTAAGTAAGCGTTTTGACAATGTTATTGTACATAAACGTGGATTAAATTATGTAGAATGGAAGGTTGGGCATCAACAATGAAGTACTACATACTTAAAAGAATACTTATAATTATACCTACTTTAATAGGTATAACGTTTATAACATATCTTATGATACGATTGGCTCCAGGCGATTTTACTTCTCTTAGAGCAGGCGTGGAAGGCGAATTAAAAGCGGGGAGCCTATCAAAAGAAATATTTGAGCAGGAAAAAAAACTCTATGGGCTTGATAAACCCATCATTGTGGGGTATGCGGAATGGTTTTATAAAACAATACAACTAGATTTTGGTACCTCACGTAAAGATGGGCGCAAGGTTATTTTGCATATAGCAGATGCGTTGCCAATTACTCTTGCACTGAATGTTCTTTCTATTATAATTGTCTATATTATTTCCATCCCATTGGGTATCTATTCTTCGGTCAAAAAAGATACATTGCAGGATAGAATTATAAGTTTAGCATTATTTTTACTCTATTCCCTTCCATCTTTCTGGGTTGCCTTATTGTTGCTTAAATACTTAAGTGGTGGTGATTACCTTAATTTATTTCCATTAGGTGGATTGTACTCCGACTGGTATGTCCAATTAAATCCTTTGCAGAAGTTTGCTGATATTATATGGCATTTAATTTTACCCGTGGTGACTTTAACCTATGGTGGATTTGCATTTTTATCGCGATACACACGTGCAACCATGCTTGATGTCATCAATCAACAATATATTATAACCGCACGAGCTAAGGGATTATCTGAAAAAAAGGTTTTATTTGTTCATGCATTTCGCAATTCATTAATACCATTGCTTACCCTTATGGCAACCATGCTTCCAGGGTTACTTGGAGGCAGTGTTATAGTAGAATCTATTTTTTCAATACCTGGAATGGGTATGCTGGCATTTGAATCGATACTGTCAAGGGATATACCCATTATAATGGCTATAACCTCCATTTCGGCTTTTCTTACACTAATTGGGATATTTTTAGCAGATATCTTGTATGCTGTTGCTGATCCTCGCATACGGTTGGAGGCAAAACAATGAAAGGCTACTGGTCAATCGTATGGAAGCGATTTGCTCAAAACAAGCTTGCTGTTACAGGTCTTTGCATTGTAATAGTATTATTTATTATAGCCTTATGTGCGCCACTAATAGCCAATAATAAACCATATATTTTAATTTATAAGGGTAAAACATATTTCCCACTTTTTTTTGATTATAAAGAATTTTCAGGAGTGGATTTTAAAAAACTAGAAGGATATAAAATATTCCCACCAATTCCATACTCATATTCAGAATATGATCTTAATGCTATTGTTCTCCCACCCACTTCCAAACATATTTTAGGAACAGACGAACAGGGTAGGGACCTTGCAGCACGAATGATTTATGGTACAAGAGTTTCCATATTTGTAGGATTTGTTGCGGTTTTTATTTATGTAACTATTGGCATCATAATTGGTGCATTGGCAGGATATTATGGTGGCTGGGTTGATATACTGATATCACGAATAATTGAAATTGTTATGTGTTTCCCAACATTTTTTCTTATTCTTACCATTCTGGCACTTTGGGGACAGAGCCTTTTAAATGTAATGATAGTGATAGGAATAACAGGTTGGACAGGAATTGCACGAATTGTTCGTGGAGAATTCCTCAAATTACGTGAACAAGATTTTGTTATTGCATCTAAAGCACTGGGAGCCAGAGACTACTGGATTATTTTCAGGCATATACTGCCCAATGCCATGGCTCCTGTTATGGTTTCGGCAACATTTGGAATTGCTTCTACTATACTTATTGAATCATCACTGAGTTTTTTGGGTTTTGGAGTTCAGCCACCAACACCAAGTTGGGGCGACATTTTATCACAATCACGTGATTTTATCGACTTTGCATGGTGGTTGACATTGATACCTGGCTTTGCTATATTTATAACCATAACATCATATAATTTAGTTGGCGAAGGATTGCAGGATGCGCTTGATCCAAAGCAATATCGTTAAAATTTCATTTGTGTTTGTTGTATCAATTTTCATTTCGTGTCTTTCTTTTTTTGAAGAAAAGCAGGAAACGAAAGACCTGCTACCTAGTGAAACAGAACTTTATACCTGGAAACTAATAAAAATAACAAGTATAAATAATAAAAATGAAATATTGAGCGTCTCTCCACATTACTACCAATATTATGCTGTTACCGAAATTGTGAAAGGTGAATATCAATCAATAAACAACCCAGCAGTTTATATAACAGTTACTATCGCCAAAACTACAACGATAGATGATGCATATGGACTTTTTACCCGTGAACGAGTAAATAATGAAAAATCTAATCTAAAAAATAATTACAGCATTTACTGGAAAAACAGAAGTATTGCATTCAAGGGAAATATGTTAATCAAACTAGAAACAAATGATACAGATTATATAAAAACTCAGAAAAATATGATTGAATTAATACTTGAAAAAATACAACTAAAGCAGGCTCTTCCCGACAGCATTAATACTATAGCCAAATATTGTGCACTTGATAATGTTATTATATTCAATGAAGGCATTCCGCCAATACCGTATATAAAAAAAATAATTGTTTGCAAAAAGCTCATCGAATCTAAGGAAATAACCGCATATTACAAGATATATACTACTAATCTTGAAGCATCTCAAAATTTTGATATGATGGTAACAATTGACAATACGTTGATGTTAGTGGAATCAGGTAAAATCAAATTAGCATTTAAAAAGTTTGGCGATAGTTACTGTTATATAGCTCAATATAATGAATGGATTTTTGGCGTATATGACATAACAGATTATAACATTGGTAAACAATATACGTATACCCTTTACAAAGAATTGAGTACTCCATGAATGTTCTACATAATAGGCGACATACACGGATATTATAATAAGCTCCTTTCGCTTTTTGAAAAGATAAAAAAGTATCTCACCAATAATGATACTATCATCTTTTTAGGCGATTATATAGACCGCGGCCCTCAATCTTTTGAAGTTATTGATTTTTTAATAGATTTAAAAGAAAAATATACTACTGTATGCCTTAAAGGCAATCATGAATCCATGTTTTTAAATTATCTTGCTGGTAAAGATATTTCACTCTATATGTATAACGGCGGTCAGGCAACAATCGACTCCTATGAAAACAATATGGGCTCATTGCAATTGCCTGAAGATCATAAGATTTTTTTTAATAGTTTGAAATTATATTTTGAAACTGATGATTTTATAGCATTGCATGCCGGATTAAAACCCGGCGTGCCACTTGAATTGCAATCAAGTTATGATATGATGTGGATCAGGGAGGAATTCTTCCTAAAATTGTACCGGTGGCCTAAGCTTATTGTATTTGGCCATACCACCACAGTTAATATAACAGGTCTACCAATATATGAAATATATGATGATACATACAGAAACATAATTGGCATTGATACCGGTGCAGCGTATGGTGGCCCTTTAACCTGCTTACGCCTTCCAGATAAAAAGATTTTTCAGTCATACTGATATAAAATCAAAAGCCAAAGGCTACAAAAAGTTCTTGATATTTTTTAACAATAAACTATCAGTAAATATATATCTCATTTTACTATTTGTAAACTTTAGCTATTTGACCGATTATTAATAATATACTAAGGTTTGACGGATGTAATTATAAGTATTAAGGATATTGTAATATGAATATATTTGAATGGTTAAACAAAAAATTTTCATATACATTTGCACTCTGTTTTCTAACAATCTTTGGGGGATGGATGAGTGCCGTTTTTGGTTACTATCTTGGTACTTCATTTATTCTTTCCGAATATACTGAAATGCATTCACTAGCATTAAAATGGCTTCCACTTTCGGTTGTTATCCCAACCTTGCTGCATTACCTGACTTTTGGTTTTTTAACACCAATTGGGATCCCAGCTTTTTTTAAGCCCTTACGTGACATTAATAATGCATTTAAAGGGGGCACCATTGATAGGTCTTTAAGCAATGAAAATCTGCAGGTATTGTATATTCAATTGTCACATCTTCCGATGTACAACATGGTAGCTGCTGCGTTATTTGGCACACTATGCGGATTTTTCTTAATGGGGTTTGGATACTATGATATGCTAAGCCATGGTACATTGACCGTTGTAAAAATGAAAATTGGAATTAAGATTGTAACAATTGGCGTATTAGTGGTTGTTGTATTATATGGAATGTCAACATATCTGTTAACTGAAATTATTACTAATCCACACAGGGCTTTTGTATATCAAGAATTGCGCCAAAGAAATATTAATATCTACCCTCGTGGATTGATTGGCTTGCGTATTAAATTCAGCTTTTTCATCATACTTATGGTTATTACACTATTAACATTTGCTGCAATGATGGAACAGCATCGTTTATACGAAGAATCACGGTATATCAATATTTTAACGTATTTCTTTATATCAATTGTTGCTGGTGTTTTTCTCATGTACATTAATTCTGACTCGGTTATGCGTATTCTTGATGAAATGGGGATTGTTACTAAAAGAATTTCGTCTGGTCAGGATGCATGGTTCAGGGTCATGTCGTATGAACGTGAATTTGCCGAAATAGAATATTCTATTCTTGAAATGGCAAAAGAAATTGAAGAGCATAGGAAAAATCTTGAATTAAAAGTTGAACAACGTACAGAAGAACTTCGTGAAGCACTGGCAAGCCTTAAAGAAAAAGATGATATGATTCAAAAACAGTTAGAGATAGCAAGCAATATACAACGAAGTATATTGCCCGGGCGTATTGACGACTGGAATGAACTTAAATTTTCAGTACGATACATTGCTATGGAGAAAATTGGTGGTGACTTCTATGATGTATATCAGATGAAAGGCGATAAATTGGGTATCTTAATTGCAGACGTATCAGGTCATGGTATTCCTGCAGCTCTCATTACTTCTATGGCAAAAATTTCGTTTAGCTCTGCTACCCAGCAATATGATTCCCCAAAAAGAGTTTTTCAGGAAGTAAACCAGAGTATTCTTGAACATATCAAAACACAGGATTACATGACTGCCTTTTTTGTTGTAATTGATGACGATTACAATGTTGTGTATGCAAATGCAAGCCATCAAAAAGCCATTCTGGTACGGTCCGATGAAGGCAGAACGGAGCTTCTGGATACTAACGGATTATTTATTGGAGCAATAGAGGAAGCTCGTGAAACGTATGAAGAAAAAGAAACAAAATTAAAATATGGTGACAGAATATTGCTCTATACAGACGGAATCCCTGAAGCAGCAAATGTTGAACGTGAAGAATATTCAGTTGAACGACTCATTGAAGTTGCACTCAAAAACCGACACCTCCCGCTTGAGGATTATGCAAGCTATATTATTGAGGATGTACAGCGATTTAAAGGGAAAGCTCCTGTTGAAGATGATATTACTTTGCTAGTTATTGAGCTTGCACGAGATGAAGCCGTTGATATTATTAAGCAGGCAAAAAAGCTCATAGATGAGCATAAATATTATGAAGCAATTGAGTATTTAGAGAGGAGCTTAGCACTATATCCAAACAACCGTAAGCTTATCTATAATCTGGCAAAAAATTATTTCAGGGTAAATAATTTTGGCAAAGCTTCTGAACTTATTGAACAGTATTTACAAATGGATAAACGGAATAAATATGCGTACTACGTTGGAGGTGCGGCTTATTATCAGATGATGAATTATGAAAAAGCCATACAATTATTGGAAAAAGCACAAAGTTTGGACCCTAACTTTACAAATGCCTTATTTGCATTGGGCATGTCCTATAAAAAGATAGGAATGTACCAGGATGCATTGCAAATTTTTGAACGAGTTGCCAATATAGATCCGGATAATAAAATGGCATTATTTGAAATAAATGAAATACGCAAGGGGCTGACCTAAACCAATTAAAATTTGATAGATAACACTATCAACAATTATCGATAATAATTATTATTTGTTGATTGTATTATTTAATATTGGTTATATTTATTGTCCCATCGGGTAAAATATTCATATATAATTTTTCAACTTTAGCTGAATAATTGTGTGTTTCACCTGGCTGGTACAATTTCATTACATCATTCACGTACGTAATAGTTGACTTTATATTTGGTACTGCCATGTTTTTTTTAACCACTCCCAACCCTGCATGATATGCAGCCAAAGCCAAAATTACATCATTTTTAAAGAATGACAGTAATGATTTAAAATGTTTTACACCAGCTTTTATATTTTGTTCCGGATCAAAAGGATCCTGTACCCCATACGCCTGTGCAGTTTCCTGCATAAGTTGCATCAGGCCCATTGCACCAGCAACTGAAACCGCATCTTTGTTGAAGTTGGATTCAACTTTTATAATACAGCGTATGAGTTGTGGGTCAATATTTTCAATTTTACAAACATTAATAATTATTGAATCATACGGATTTTTTGAAAGATCACTTAATATGGAATTTGTTTTACTAGAGGGGCTTGTATTATAATATTCAACTGTGCCATCGTGTGCTTTTCTTGATTTAATCTGTGCGTGTACTGCTATCAAAGACAGTATAGTAAATATAATACAATTAAATATAAGGCTTTTTATTATTCTAATCATCACATTTTGTAATGTTATTGTATAATTCTTCATACTCTCTGGCCGTATCATCCCAACTTCTTTTAAATGACATTGCATTGTGAATTAATATCTTCATCATTGATTGGTTTTTGTATATTCTTAATGCATATCGTATAATTGTATATAATTCACCAATATCGTTGTGCTGATATTTAAAACCATTTCCTGTTTTTGATTGAACATCAAAGTGTTTAATGGAATCATCAAGTCCACCTGTTGCACGCACTATAGGTATTGTTCCATATGCCAGGCTGTACATCTGATTGAGCCCTGAAGGTTCATAGCGAGATGGCATTATATAAAAATCACTGCCTGCTTCTATCAAATGTGCCAGTTGTTCATTGTATCCCCACCATATACCAACCCTTTCAGGATACATGGCATGTAACCACTCAAATCTATCAATAATCCATTGTTCGCCACTTCCAAGAATTACAAATTGCACTTCCTGTTCATCAAAAAAAAGCCAATCTAATGTATCAATGAGAATATCAATACCCTTCTGATATGTCAAACGTGATATACAACCCAAAACTGGCACCTCGTTTACTTTTAACTTCATAAATTTCTGCAATTCTTTTTTACATTTCTTTTTACCACTATTATGATTATTAATTGAATACTGGTATGGTATATATTTATCTTTTTCAGGATTCCAGTGTTCATAATCGACGCCGTTTAGGATACCAAAAAGTTTATTTGCATGTTTTTTAAAAATTGGAGCAAGGTCCCAGCCATATTCAGGTTCTTGTATCTCTTGAGCATATTTTTTACTTACAGTAACCAGGCAATCTGCATTCACTACACCAGCTTTCAATAAATTAACATTACCAAAAAATTCAACATTTTCAGGTGTAAAGAATTCTTCTGTAAGCTGCATCAGCCACAAAACATCTTTACCAAATACACCCTGATAACCAACGTTATGAACAGTAAGTATTGATTTTGCATTTTTCAACACATTATCATGTGCATAATGTGTTTTTAAGAATAGCGGGATGCATGCAGTTTGCCAATCATTACAATGAATTATTTCAGGAGCTATCGCCAACTGTTTTAAAGCTTCAATGCATGCGCGACAAAAATAAATAAACCTTTCCGCATTATCATTATACGGTGTTCCATTATAATCATACAAACCATCACGTCCATAATAATCATCGTGTTCAATAAAATAAGTATGAATACCTTCAAGATAGTTGGTATAGTATATGCCTGCCCATCGTATGCCATTCCCGATTGGCACTGGTAAAGGCATCCCGGTTAGTTTACATTGGAATTTATTTTTATCCACACAGTAATAGCGGGGTAAAAAAAGATATACATTGTGGCCACGTTTTGCAAGAGCCTTTGGTAAAGAGTATGAATAATCGGCAAGGCCTCCTGTTTTGGCAAAGGGGTATGCCTCACTTGTACAAAATACAATATTCATGTTATTTTACAAGTGTTACTAATGATGGGCAATAGCCTTCAGGATGATGAAATCCTAATAAAGTACAAAGTGTTGCGGCAACATTTGCAAGGCCCTGCTCTTTATGTGTGGTTAGCTGATATTCACCATTAAAGTGAGGATCATAGATTATGAAAGGCACCGGATTTAATGTATGTGAAGTTTTTGGCTGAGGTTTGCCCGTCTTCTTATCAATTTTAATTGTTCCTGACTTGGCATCTTTTTCAAACATCTCGTCAAGGTTGCCATGATCAGCAGTAATTATGGCGATAGCTCCTGTATTATCAATTGCTTGTAGCAAACGGCCTATACAAAGGTCCACCGTTTCAGCTGCGATTATAGCAGCTTCCAGTATACCAGTATGTCCAACCATATCGCCATTTGCGTAGTTTAATCTGATAAAATCATATTTTTGACTGTAAATTGCCTCTATTACAGCATCTGTGATTTCAGCTGCTTTCATCCAGGGGCGTTCATTAAATTGCACCTTATCAGAGGGAATTTCCTGATATGTTTCAAGACTAGGATCAAACATTCCGCTGCGATTGCCATTCCAGAAATAGGTGACATGGCCAAATTTTTGTGTTTCGGAAATTGCAAATTGGCGACATCCATTATGTACTAAATATTCACTTATGGTTTTATCAATGGAAGGGGGTAATACTAGATAATTTTTTGGAATATGAAGATCGCCATCGTATTCCATCATACCAGCAAAAACTACATCAGGGAATCGTTCTCTGTCAAATTTATTGAAATCTTTTTCTTCAAACGCACGTGAGATCTCAATTGCTCTGTCGCCACGAAAATTAAAAAGAATGACCGAATCACCATCAAGAATGGGGCCTACAGGCTTCCCATCTTTAGCAATAACAAATGGAGGTAAATATTGGTCAGTTATGCCAGGCTGTTCTTGTCGGTATGTTTCAATTGCTTCTGTAGCTTGAGTAAATGCTCTACCTTTTCCTAAAACATGCGCATCCCATCCACGTTTTACAATATTCCAGTCAGCTTCATAGCGGTCCATTGTAGTTACCATTCTTCCGCCACCTGAAGCTATGCAGAAATCAAAACCTTGTTGGTTAAAAGCATGAAGAAATTGTTCAAGGCTTTCAACGTATTGCAATGCAGATGTTTCTGGAACATCTCTTCCATCTAACAATATATGAACACGAATTTTTTTTACTCCTTCTTTGGCTGCTTGTTCTATAATTTTAAAGAGGTGATTGATATGTGAATGCACATTACCATCAGACAGAAGGCCAATAAAGTGCAATGTTGTGCCCACGTTAAGTGGCTTTGCCAGTAATTTTTTCCAGATTTCAGTTGAAAATATTTGTTTTGATTCTATTGCTTTATCTACAAGTTTGGCACCTTGGTCAAATATTCTTCCAGCGCCAAGTGCATTGTGGCCAACTTCTGAATTGCCCATATCAGCGTCTGAGGGAAGGCCTACAGCAGTGCCATGTGCTTTAAGGGTGGTGTAAGGACAGGTTTGCATCAATCTGTCTAATACAGGAGTGCGAGCCAAAAAAAAAGCATTACCTTCATCGTTTGGACCTATTCCAATACCATCCATAATAATTAGTACAAGTCCTTTTCTTCTGTTAAAACCGTTTGGCAATAATTTCATCTACTCCTCCAGAAGAAATGTTTCAAGTGATGCCAATTCAATAACACGCTTTACATAATTATTTGCATTAATGATTCTAAATTTTCTACGGTTGTTGTTAAAATTGTTGTACAATGTCATAAATCCAGCAAGAATTGTAGAGTCAACAACTTCTACATTCGTCATATCAATTATAGCATCACGGCTATCATTTTGTAAAAAATTATGCATTTCTTCAACCAACTCTTTTAATGTCCTTGGATTTAACTGCTCATTAATAGTAAATATACATCTGTTTTTTTCTTCTTTTTTAGTAAATATCATGGCTCACCTCTTTAAATATTTATATTGTATCGTTTATATAATTCATCTTCAGTAAAAATATTAATTGCATATTTAGGCAATGCCCGTTCAAGGATCATGTAAATTTTATCATTTGCACCAAAAAAAACAACATCAAAATTATGATTATCTCCAAATTTTAAAAGATTAATTATTGCTGCAACAGCGGCAGAATTAATAGTATCAACCTGAGAAAAATTAATTGCCACTGTTGATATTTTTTCAGGTAGTAATTTTTCAATATATTTTATTAATTTAACATCATCTCCATATTCACCAATACCCGTGATTGTGAGTATGATTACATCAGCATAACTATTGTGTGTAAAATTCATCCTTTTCCCCTTGATTCTTTTAGCTTTTGTAGTAATTTTTCTAATTGTTCAATAGTTTTTATAGAATCATCTGAAAGTTTTATTGTAGTATCACTTTTGAAGTAATCATTTATCAATGAATTCACTACACCAGTATATAGTACATTAATCGATTTAATTAATTCAATAAACGAATGTTTTTGAATACCCTCTTTTTTTAGGAAAGGGAATATAAAATGAAAGATTTTCGATGCGGATTTTATTATAGTATCCTTATAATGTTTTATTACAAGAAATGCAATATATGGAAATAATAATATTCCATTTGTTTTTAACATTGTAGCAATTGTATATATCCAATCTATTTCAAAACTTGTATTCCATGTAAACCATAAAATATTAATAATTACCATTGATAAAAAAAATGATATTTTGCCTTTTGGAAAGCCAATTGCTGATAAACCTGCAGAAGTGAAGGCAATAGCAAAAAATAATGCAATTGCCCTGAACCCTAAAAAGTTTGAGATTGCTGATATAAAAGAATAGATAGTATCTAAGAAACGTGACAACCCTTCAAATGTTGTTTTAATCTGGTTATATGTATCAAATAGTTCAATAGAATAAGATGGAATACTGGTAAAAAGACATATAAAAGAAATCATCAAAATAAAGAATAATTTGTTTTTAACTATCAAGTATTGATTTTTTCTAAATTGTATCATTGTATATATAAACAAAATACATTTTAACACTTTTCATTGTTCTATACATTTTAATTTAATAACTTATTATTTGTCAAATATTTTATACATCAAAAACGCTTTAACAAGTAGTATATATTTTTTTTATGTTTTACGCTGACCAATTAATCTTTATAAAAAATTACTTGCCAATATTAAATAGATATAGTTTTTCTTAAAAACAATGTAGTATAATTACTATCATTTTAAAATTACATAAAGGTATGCTATGGATGATTTAATTAAAACAGCCGCAAAAATTGTAAAGGAATCCATTTCTACCATAGCGTTAACTGGCGCTGGTATTTCTGTTGAAAGTGGTATTCCTGATTTCCGTAGTGCGGGAGGCCTGTGGACACGATACAATCCCGAAGAATATGCACATATTGATGGCTTTAGAAGAAATCCGAAGAAAATATGGAATATGATATTTGAACTTATGGACATGACTAAAAATGCTATGCCAAATCCCGCTCATATTGCTCTTGCACAGCTAGAAGAAATGGGTTTGCTGAAAGCTGTTATTACACAGAATATTGATAATTTACATCAGAGAGCTGGCAGCAGAAATGTGATCGAATTCCACGGAAATTCAGAGCGATTACAGTGTATATATTGTGGAGCAGAATATCCGGCAGAAGAGTTTGTTATAGAAAATGAACCACCGCAATGTAAAAAGTGTGGCGAGATATTAAAGCCTAGCGTAGTATTTTTTGGCGAAATGATACCTTACAATGCATTAATGGAATCACAAAATTTAGCCAGCGATGCAAGGGTGGTTCTTGTAATTGGTACATCCGCAGTTGTGTATCCTGCAAGCAGTATTCCACATATTGCAAAGGGTAATGGTGCATATATTATTGAATTCAATCTGGAAAAAACTGTTATCACACCTACTATAACTGATATTTTTATACAGGGCAAGGTTGGCGAAACATTACCAAAATTTATTGAAGCCATAAAAGCGTTGTAGGCTTGTGGTTCATGGAGCTATCGCCCAACATAAAACAAAGAATACAGATATTACCCGATGCTGTAAAAAGAAAAATAGCTGCGGGCGAAGTTATTGATGGCCCTTATTCCGTAATTAAAGAACTTGTGGAAAATGCCATAGATGCCCAAGCCAGCCAAATTGAAATTGAAATTGAGGAAAGTGGGCTAAAGCGAATTGTTGTTAAAGATAACGGTATTGGCATATACAGGGAAGACCTGCCATTAGCGGTTGAAGAACATGCTACCAGTAAAATCAGAAATATTGAAGACATTTTTTCAATTATAACCATGGGGTTTAGAGGCGAAGCGCTGTCAAGTATTGCAGAAGTATCAAAATGCACAATTTTGTCACATACACAGGATGAAGATATCGGTGGCAAGCTTGTTGTTTCTGACGGTAAAAAAGAAATGTATGATTGGGCAGGTCCACATGGAACTACAGTTATTATAGAAAATCTTTTTTATAACACACCTGCACGGAAAAAATTCATCAAAGGATTAAAGGCCGAACTCAATCGCATTAAGGATATTATATTTTCAATAGCGTTGGCAAATCCGCATATACAATTCAAAGTAACTATCGATAACAAAACTACATTTTTATTTGAACCAGCTGATACTTTGCAACGCATTGGGCAGATTTATGGCAGTGAAGTGGCAAGCAATATGATATATGGTTCACTTACAGATTTGCAGTGTACAATGGAGGGCTATTGCTCTAATCCTCACTATTACCGTTCCAACAGGTCAATGCAGTTTTTGTTTGTTAATCGCAGGCCTGTTCAGTTTCAATATTTTAGTTTTATATTACAGCAGGTATATCAATCTATTTTACACAAAGGTCAATATCCAGCTGCTTTTATTTTTTGCACAATAAATCCCGAATTAATTGATGTGAATGTACATCCTGCAAAAAAAGAGATCAGGTTTTTTGATAGCAATTACATCCATGCGATGATTTACAATTTTGTAAATAAGGTGATTAGCCAAACTGTGTTCACATTTCCAATCAAAGATAAGGATAATGAAAATATCCTACACCAAGAAACCCATACTACAACGCAAATTACTGATAATTCCTCTAATATTTTTGAAGCACCACCTTTAGTGTATTTAAACCAGACTGCTGTAAACAAGAATACTGTAATAAAAGAGGTGCAACGCTTATATACAGATCTTAAGCATAGAGATTATGAAGTACTGGGTACTGTATTTGGTACCTACATTTTGATTCAAAAACAAGATAACCTTTACATAATAGATTTTCACGCTGCTCATGAAAAAAAAATATTTGATTATCTTATGCGTATAGATTCTACCGTGGGAAGCCAACAGTTGCTTATGCCTGTTGTCATGGAGCTTTCGCCTGATTTACTCATTGATGTTAGTAATTATCATGATATCCTTGCACAGTATGGAATTATTATAGACCAATTTGATGATCATTCTATTATTGTCAATGCTGTCCCTGATTTTTGCTCTACTAATGATATTGAAGGATTGGTAAGGGATATTATCGATAGTATCCATGAAAACAAAAATTCAATACACGATATTAAAATTAAAATAATTGAAAAAATTGCTTGCCATTCTGCAAAACGAGCACACGATACAATTAATCACGATGATATAATTGCAATTGCTGATTATACATTTTCAACAAATGATTATCGCTGCCCACATGGAAGGCCATTTGTATATGTACTATCAAAAACTGAATTAGAGAGGTTTTTCAAGCGATCATGAAACAAAAAATAATTTTAGGAATATCATCATCTATTGCTGCATATAAGGCATGTGATCTGGCACGAATGCTCACAAAAGATGGGTATGATGTGTTCTGCGTACTCACGGAAAATGCCACGCACCTGGTTGCTCCGCTTACATTGCAGACGCTCACTGGGAACCCAGTGTATACAACTAGTTTTGCACTACAATGGCGCCAGATGGGACATATTGAGTTAAAGGAAAATGCTGCATTATTGCTGGTTGCACCTGCAACAGCTAACATTATAGGGAAATTTGCAAATGGCATTGCTGATGATCTTTTAAGTACTACTTTTTTAGCAGTTGATTGTCCGGTTGTGATAGCTCCTGCCATGAATCCAAATATGTGGAAACATAAGGCGGTACAGGAAAACATAAAAAAATTGAAGGAATGGGGCTGTATATTTGTTGAGCCTGAAACTGGCCTTGTTGCGTGCGGTGATGAAGGCAAGGGCAGGCTTGCATCTATAGAATCCATCTATGAGGCAGCTATTTATGCAATTAAACGATAAAAAGGTGATAGTTACCGGCGGTCCCACTCGAGAATGGATCGACCCGGTACGGTATATATCCAATGCTTCCAGTGGCAAGATGGGCATAGCAATAGCTGATGCTGCATATAAAAAATGCAAGGAACTTATCTTCATCCATGGGCCTATTGATGCATCATTGATTGCTGCAAAAACTTACCGGTGTATAGGTGTGGAAAGCACTGTTGATATGCTTGAGGCTGTACAGAATGAGCTGTCGCCAGGTTGCATTTTAATAATGGCTGCTGCACCTGCTGATTATAAACCGGTAACAAAATCTCCTGTTAAAATTAAAAAAACAAATGAAAATCTTACTATTGAATTACAACGAAATCCTGATATTTTAAAAACAATAGCAAAACTAAAGAAAGATAAAAGTGAATTCAAAGATGTTGTTCTGATTGGTTTTGCTGCTGAAACTACTGATGTGATAGCCTATGGCAAAGCAAAGCTTATTGAAAAAGAGCTGTCGATGATTTGCATCAATGATGTAAGTCGTAATGATACTGGGTTTGGAAGTGATTATAATGAAGTTACCGTGATGCTTGCAAATGGCAGTGTATTTGATCTTCATAAGATGACTAAAAAGGAAGTAGCTGAAGGGATAATCAATATTATAATTAATGAATTATAATTTTTCACAAATATATTTATTTACTCACTGGGTAAGACTATGCCGTACTGATAATAACAATACTTATAATAATATTGTATTTTTATATTTTGCTAAAATCCTTTTATTGAAAATATCGTTGCACACAATTCTACCTTTTTCAAGTACAATGATCCTATTGGCTAATTGTTGAACAGCATATGCTGAATGTGTGGAAAATATCACAGGTACTGAAATTCCTTTTAATATATTTAAAACAGCATCTGCTGACGGTTTATCTAAATTGGCTAATGGTTCATCAAGTAAAAGTATTTTTGGTTTTTTTGCAAGTACGGCAGCCAATGCTGCCCGTTTCATCTGTCCACTTGAAAGGGCTAATGGATTATGAAAGATGCTATCTCCAAGCTGAACTTTTTCAAGCCACATTTGTGCCTGTAACTTTTTATCTTCCTTTGAGCCTTCCTTGATGCTGAGCATTACATCATTTAAAAGGTCAGGCATTATGAACTGATATTCAACCTGTGAAAACAGCATGCCAACGTTTTTTCTTATTGTTGATTTATTGCTATTAGTTAGTGGAATATCAAAAATAGTAATTTTACCACTTGTTGGCAATTGCAATGCTGATAATAATAAAAGTAAGGTTGACTTGCCCGATCCATTGTGCCCAATAACAGCTACTTTTTGATTATACATTAGCGAAAAGGATATATCCTTTAAAGCTTCAGTTCCATTTGGATATCTATATGACACGTTTTCTACGCTAATTATTTTCATGACTGTAATTATACCATCAAAAAATAATATTTATAATGAGAAGTATTATTATTAGTACAGTAACAATATATTCTTTCATTGAATAGTTATGGTAAATAATTATTTCTGGTATTGTATCAGCAGTACGTGAAATAATTCCATTTCTGTAATGTGCAAGTGAATAAAACTGATTTGAAACAAATGCTACAGAATAATATTTTGGTATATAATATTTCTCATTGCTTTTCATGTTGATGCGTGACTGAATCTGATATACTATCATTGTATTCAATCGTAATAATTTATACAGAATACGTGTAAACACCAGGAAAAAAAGTTTTATTGTATCAGGAAAAACATTAATAAATGCTTTGAATCCATTGCTGCCAATAAAAAAGCGAGAGCCTATAATGATTATTGTGGCACATACTATTTTAAATGTAGTTTGTATTATCAAAAAAACATTATATTGTGAAAAAATTAATCCACTTACTATTTGCATTATTATAATAGTTATTACCAGAGGAATAATAATTATTAATGTATAACGCATATATGCTGGAATATTACTATAATAAATAAAAGCAAATATAATACACGACACAAACCATAATAAAGACATTTCGGTGAATACAGTGATAAATATAAGCACACTAATAGTTATAATAATTTTAACCCATTCAAATAAAGGCATTATGATACTTCCGCATGTATGAAGTTCAACTCAGGTTGGTCTATATACTGTTTCATTATAAATCCTGTTTGGTGGAGCATGTTTTGTATTTCTTCACGGTATGGCATATAATCTCTGCTTACCGGTGCATTGAGATTATGATGGAAATCATTGAGCGTTTTTGTATCTGATAGGTGAAAGATATACAGCAGGCCATTCTGCTTTAAACATTCATGACATTTTTTTAATGCCTGTAATTTATCCTCAATATGAGGGAAAACAGCAAAACACAGTATAACATCAATACTGTTATGGGGTAAAGAAATATCTTCAAGGGGTGAAACGATATATTGAATATTAAAAAAACGCTTATGCCGTTCTTTAGCTACTTCAATCATCTTGTCAGATGCATCAACAGCAATCAAAGAACCGTTAGGCCCAATGTATTCTTGAATAATCGGGAAAAGCACCCCTGTACCGCAACCAACATCCAGTACGCAATCGCCATTTTTAATGTGCATCATTTCAAAAATTTTTTTAATTTTTTGTAATCTAACTGCATCATTACCAACAACTTCGTCCCAATTTTTACTTAAATTATTGAAGTATAGTATTTTATCATCATAATTGCTATTTACCATAACTATCGCCTATTTTTTGTAATAATGAAGTAATACTAATAACAGCTGGTGGTGTTATTATAATTAGTAATATGATACCCGGAAAACTTTTAAAAAGGTCGTATATACTGAACACTGCCACTGATATTTTAAAGTAAGGTAGCAGAAATGCATATAATATATAGAGAACAATTCTATCTATAATAATAGCAGTTATTATAACTAAATAATTGTTTAAATTGAATTTGTGCTTTAACGCTGATATAACACAACAAAAAATTGACAATTCAACAACCATAATAAACGTAATTGGGGGATAGAGAGGAGGCATGCCTGTTACAATAGTTGATGTTATGGGTGCGATAGCTCCTGCTAAAACAGCATAACCCGGTGTAAGAAAATATGCTCCAATCGACAGTGGAATAAACATTGGTAAAAAGATTGACCCCAGTCCTAACATGTGGAATAGAATAGGTAATAGGACAGCACAAGCTGCAGATATAGCAGTGATAATTATTTGATTTATGTGAAACTCATCATGCATACTAATATTATTATTATACTATTTTTAGTTTAATAAATCAGCTTTTGTAATACGTTGATTATCATAATTTTTATCAAGAAGTTTTTTCTTTTTTATATAATTTTTTTCTTGAACTGCACAATATAATAGATATGTTTGTAATAAGTGGTTGAACCACTGAACCACCAAAACAAGGAGAATGTTTATGGCAAAAAAATTTATACCTGACTGGTCCGAAAAAGCACCAGAGCCGTATTCATATCGTTCAATTTTCAAATGGGGTAATCCGCAAACATTTAAACATCCTAATCCAAAGTTATATCAAGAATTAAAAGAAATATTTAAACTTGATGATAGTTATTTTGCCAGTAAGAAAAATGAGGGACGAGAAGAAGTTAAGTATTCAAAACCGGTTAAATTAAGTAAAAAACATATTGAGGCTTTGGCAAAAATTGTAGGCTATGAAAACGTAAGTACCAAAGAATATGATAGGCTAAAATTTGCCACTGGTAAAACATTAGAAGAAGCATTGAAACTACGACAAGGTATTGTAGAACGTGTAGCTGATTGTGTTGTGCACCCTCGAGATACTGAAGATGTGGAAAAAGTTGTATCATATTGCAATAAACATAAAATCCCAGTATATGTGTATGGCGGTGGTTCGTCAGTAAATTTTGGATTACGTCCAGCTAAGGGTGGTGTTACACTTGTCTTATCAACACATATGAATAAAATATTGCAACTTAATGAAACAAACCAAACAGTTACTGTACAGGCTGGTATTTTAGGGCCTGCACTTGAAGAAGCATTAAACAATGCAAAAAAACTTTACGGCACAAAATATAATTACACCTGCGGCCATTTTCCGCAATCGTTTGAATATTCTTCAATTGGCGGTTGGATTGTGACTCTTGGTTCGGGTCAGGCATCAAGCTATTACGGCGATGCCTACGACCTTGTTATCAGCATGAAATGGGTAACTCCTGTCGGTACTTTTACTACAAAAGACTACGCAGCCACAGCAACGGGCCCAAAAGTAAATGATATTATGAAAGGTTGTGAAGGCACCTTTGGAGTTCTTGTTGAAGTGACATGGAAAATTTACCGGTATATGCCAAAAAACCGAAAGAGGTTTGGATTTATATTTAAAACATTTGAAGATGCTGTAAACGCTTCTCGTGAAATTTCGCAGGGTGAATTTGGTATGCCAGCAGTATTCAGAATCTCAGACGAAGAAGAAACACATATTGGATTAAAATTGTATGGAATAGATGGTACAATATTAGATAAACTGATGCAACTGCGAGGCTATAAACCAATGCAGCGCTGCCTGTTTATAGGCTCAGCCGAAGGACAAAAGAATTTTACAAAGAATATTAAAAAGCAGGTAAAGAAAATATGCAAAAAATATGGTGGCCTGTATATAACAGGTTTACCAACACGTATGTGGGAGCCGGGGAGGTATAAGGATCCTTATATACGTGAAGACTTAAATGATTATGGCATTGTAATTGATACTCTTGAGACTAGTGTAAAATGGGATAACATTCATGATGTGCATAAAGCAGTGCGACAATTCATAAAAGCAAGACCTCAGACTGTATGCATGACACATGCATCACATTTTTATCCACAGGGTACAAATCTATATTTTATCTATATTATGAAAACTGACGACATCAATGAGTATATTAAATTCCAGGATGGCATTATTGATACAATTGCAAAAAGTGGCGGTTCATTGAGCCATCATCATGGTGTAGGGCGAATGTTAGCGCCATGGATGGAAGAACATATTGGCAAAGAACAGATGGCAGTGCTTCGTGCACTTAAAAGACATTTTGATCCTAACAATATAATGAATCCTGGCGGACAGTTGGGACTGGATTTAAAAGATAAGAATTGGAGGAATATTAAATAGAAAATGAAATATTATAGGGGCGAATATCCTTCGCCCCTAAACAGTTTATTAGAACGTATGGTTAAAGTTTACAGATATTGATGTATCCTCTTTACTCATACCATAGTAGAAGTGTATAATTGTAGCCATATTCCAAGCAATAACCAAACCACCGCCATAACCATGGTGATAATCACCCCATCGTGGTTCGGTAAATGGATCTGCAGCTTTGTCATAGACATTACCAACATCATAGAACGCAGTCAGCTTAAACTGGAAATTTTGTTTCCATGGATTTGCTTCGGCAAATTTCCAGCGCAATTCAGTATTTGCAACAGTCATGGTAGGTGCAACAAAGCGCTGTTCTTTGTAGCCATGAATGGTACGGTTACTGCCATTTCCTGTTCTTCGGTTAAGTGAAAATCCAAAATATCCCATTTCAAAGAATGGCGCATTCATATTTGTGTCAGTATAACCAGCACGCAGTGCCAATGTTAAAGATGACAAAAGTGGTACATAGTACTGCAACTGTACAGTATTGCGTTTAAAATCATAATCCGAGCCAAGCACATTATCAGCTATTTCAAATGCATAATCAATAAAGTATCCAGATTTGGGATCCGGCTCATAATCGCGGGTGTCGTAGTACACGCCTATACGCGCAAAGTTGGACCAGCCCCCTTTGTATCCAACTGGTTTCCACTGTTCTAATAGTGTTGGCCCTTGAACGTCGCCATCAAATTTTTTGCCATCCCATGTATCAATAGTAACCTTTTTTACCTCAAAACCAACAAGCATCTTTAAATTCTGAGTAAGGTCACGATAGATATTAAGGAAGTAACTTGGTTTAGTGTACTGATAATTGTAATATTTCTTGAATTGTTCATTACCATCAGCATAATCTAAATAATCTTTGTAGGTGTCAAATTGATGATAAGTAACTCCGTCAAATAATGTTAATTTTTCCTTTGCTGTGTCAGCACCTATACCAAAGAAGTTGGCATTGATCTTTTTATCATAGGCTACTGAAGTGATGATCCTGAATTTTGTTCCCATTATATAGGGCATATCAAGATTTACTTCATGGTACTGATATCCATTAGTTGTCTGATAAAACTGAGCATATAACTGCATTTTATAGGGAGCATACGCAAAGTACTCCTCATCCCTTGTTCCATTGTTATACAGATACGCCCGCACCCCATATCCAAAACCATTGTCGCTGTCATAGTTAAGTAGAGGTAATCCAGTTGGATACCAGCCTTCTTTTTTCTTTGCCAGGTCTTCATCAGAAAGCTTTGCAGCAAAAGAAGGCATAGATATTGCCAGTGACAGAAGCAAAATAAAACTCAATAAAACGCTTTTTTTCATTGGCGCACTCCTTTATTTAGATTTTAAAAATATTATTTAAATTTATGATTAAGCTACAATATTAGTTATGTAAAAGTCAAGTAGATTTTGTTTTATTTATCGATATCGATATATATTATTAAAAAATTTCGCCCTCTTCCTATTTATATTGTCCATCCAATTTGGATGATCATTTTTTATTTAAAGGCATACACTACCATTGAACTGGTAGCGGCAAAGTTACTAACGTGTAGTTTGCTCAGGTAATGATATCCTGCTATACGAAGCCAGCTTTTATAATCTTTCATTTTTGAAAAATTCATTCGTGATTTTAACAATTTTGGTAATAATCCAAAATCAACTGGCTGATATACTTTTATTCTTTTAAAACCAACCTTTTGTAAGGTTTCAGTGAGATTTTTTTTAGTAAAGTAAGAAAAATGTCCCGGTAAAAAATATCCATATTGTTCTTTTTGCAATACTGCCTGTAACCCATCCATATTAGCTGTTTGTATCACCAGTAATCCTCCAGTAATACATAGTTGGTAGCATTCAATTAATGCCTCCAGAGGATTTTGAATATGCTCAAGTACTTCGATCATCGTTATCACAGAAAAAGTATTATGAGCAAATGGGTGATCTGAAAGTGTACCGCAATGAATATAATCTTTGCCAAAACGACGTTGTGCATATTTTGCGGAATAGTGCGATGGTTCTATACCGTATACCGTGTAATACTTTGAGGCAGCATTTAAAAAGCCTCCAAACGAACATCCTACATCAAGAAAATTTCCAGCTGCAACATATTTACGTATAGTTTTTAACCGTGCATCCCATACAAACTTTGCATACTGTTCAGCCTTTCTTTCATCATAATATGTATAATCTGCCTTACCGGTGTAGTATCCTTCTTGATACAGTTTAGAGATACTTTCCTTTGAAAGTGGTGGGTTCATAAAAATAAACTTGCAAGATGTGCACTTATAAACGGTAAATGGTGGATTACAATGAGCTATCGAATATAAAAAAGAAATTGAATGACTTTTACATAATGGGCATTTGTGGAGCAGTGGTTCAAAATGAAATTCTTTTTTCATACTTGTGCGTAGAAGTACCAGTGTGATAATTTTTTTGTAAGATCATCCAATAGTGTACGTTCCATTAGTCCAATATGATATTCGCTAAATACGTTGAGGTATGTCTTAACTTCTTCTAAGGAATATAGTGAAACAACTGCACCTTTAATATCAGTAAGATCTGTTTCCCAAATATTGTTTCCAAGGTGTTTACCCCTTGCTATATAGGTATCATTTTCACTTCGCAGTGTGCCAAACAATACTCCATGAGGTGCAAGAATACGTTTAATTTCATGCAACATCACTGGAAGCATGTCTTTTTTTGCGTAATGCAGTGATCCCCAGGCAACAGCAATATCAAATGAGCTATCGCCAAATGGAAGATTTTGGATTTCAGCCTGCACAAAATCTGCATGTAAAACTTTTTTGCTCTGTACAAGTGCATTAAAGCTGATGTCAATGCCAACTACGTAATTGCATCCAAATTCATACAGAAGCTTAATATGCCTTCCCGTGCCACATCCCACATCAATTGCCCTGGCTTTATTGGCTGCATGTTTTGAAAGCATCCGTACAAGCTGTTCGTCAGGATATAGAAGCACTGAAGCATCACGAGTATAGTGTGTATTCCAACGCTTTGTTGTAGTATCCATTGTCATTCAATAATGATGTGCATCTGTTCAAGTATTGTGTCGGCTGTTTGCATGGCTTTTTCAACTGTTTTTCCTTTGGTAACTATCACTCCTACGCGTTGGTGGTTAGTTTTTGGGTACGTTATTGTGTCACCAATTTGTTTAAAAATTTCGGCATGAATACAATTTTTATTGTTAGGTATTGTATATGACACAAGCTTTCCATTAGTTCCCATAATATATTTAACAATTGCGGCTTTTGACGTTTGCCCGGGAGTATGTATATGTCCAGTTGTAATTGCTTGTACAAATGATTTGAATATATTGTACTGTAAACGAGCAGGGATAGCATAATCAGCTAAATATTCACCACCAAATTCACATGCAGCTTCTATCAAATAAATAGAGTTATTTTTAATAATGCATTCCATTAAGAGTGGAGTTGACTGTAATGAAAATACATTTGCTATTTTTTGGCCAAGTAGTTTGATATCGTTATACATTGTAAAATAGCGTGACGGCAATATATGCATTCTATCAACAAAATATGGTTTTGCATTCAATATCTTATCACTGATATCACTTATATAATATATTCCATTGTGGACAAATCCAATCACAATAATTTCATCGCCATCAATGTATTCTTCAGTGAGCACAGTATCTTGTGGGTTATTCATCATGAACAAACGCAATTCATGGTAACTATCAATGAGCTTTACACTTTGTTTAGCATGCCCTTTTAAAGGTTTTACAATACAGGGGAATGATACATTTTTGTATTTGCTAAGATCTTTTTTATACAGAAGCAATCCATACGGCATTGGTATAGTATTCTTTATGGCGATAGCTCTAAAATCAGCTTTATTGATAATAGTATCAATAGTATGAAAATCTATATATGGTAATTTAAATTGCTGGCAAAGGTAGGCTACTGTTTTTAATGCTTCGCCGTATGTTCTGCTTACAACTGCAGCTACATCATCAAATACCAGCACATCCTTTAATAACAGATATATTTCATGATAATTGTAGATTGACTCTATAATTTTAATATCGCAATATTTGAAACCTTCCGCCAAAGGATTTTTATCAATACCGATTACTTTATATCCTAAATCTTTACATGATACTATTAGCGGTATTTGATTTTTCCCTGCTCCAATTGATACTATAAACATGATTAAATTATGATTATTATTATTTTTTATATATTATTCAAATAGCCATTCTACGACCATTGAAATTATACTAATTATTATAGATGATAGTAATGCTGATAAAAACGAGTCAATAAAAATTCCTTTAACCATAAATGAAACAAGATATAACAGTACAGCATTAATAACAAACGTGAATAAACCTAACGTAAGCAAATTAATTGGTAATGTAATTAAAATTAGTATTGGTTTAATAACTACATTCAATATTCCTAATAAAGCTGAAGCAATAATAATAGATGTAGCTGTATCAGCTGAAAAACCCGATACCATTGAAGATGCAAAATAAATTGCCAGTGATAAAATAAACCATTTTTTAATAATTTCTTTCATAAATTTTAATTATTGATTATATTAAAAATGCCATATAGAATCCGGGAAAAGATCCACCTTTTTTATTTCATATTCCTGAGCAAGTTCAGTTGTTTTCCATTTTAACTGTAATTCTTCTTTATACATGTTATAAAATTTCATTGCAGTTTTATACCGGCCTTTTTGATACCATTTTTCGTTCTGAGCTGAGATGGTGTAGTGTAAATTTGCTATTGAATAATTTTTAAACAAATGATACAGAAGATCATTAATATTTTCATCTGAATCTTTATACTCAACATACATCCACATTTCTTTATCCGGGTTTTGCTGACAATATTGGCTCAGCGGTTTTAAATACGTTTTTTCCAGTTCACCATAGCACATCCATGTAAAGGGGCGCCATGAGTGAGATAGCATTAGCTTTTTATTAAGATAGATTATATCAGCTTCAATCATATTGCAGCCATAGTCTATAGCATCCCATAATGGACGTTTACACCAATAATCGTTATGCGAGTGCAATAAAGTAGGTTTTAATGACATAACAACCTCTATAGTTTATATTGAACACCAAAACTGATTCCAAAAGCTTCCAGATCTGTTCCTTCATATAAAATCCTGTTGTACTGTACTCCACCTGTAAATCCAAAAGAGTAAAAGTTAAACAAAGCATTACATCCTATCGATAAATAAGGATCATATGAACTTTTTACTACATGCGGTGCAAAGGGTCCCGCTTCTTCTACTAATGCTATGTACAGGTCTGTATATGCTATACCTGGCTGNAGGAAAAAAACTATATCAATTAAGGGTGATAATGAATAATAATACAAAACGGATACTCCACCCATATATACTGTAAGATATGTAGTATATGTGTGGGTAATATCGTGGTTATTGGTAGAAAACAATTGCCAGGTTGGGGCAAAGTATAGTTTATGTATCAACGTAGCATTGGATGTAACCACTTTTGACGCTGGAATCCCTATATATATTTTACTCATTTTAGTATCATTATAAAGCTTTTCCCAATCACCAGAAAAAAATAAAAAATTGTATGAATACGATAGTATGATATCTCTTAATGAGGAATAGAAATTCTTATATGGAGAAACTGCAATTTTTTCTTTTTCTATTTCTATAGTTTTTTGTAATTCCTGATTTATTTTTACAGTAATTTTATCGATTATCTCATAAATTAAAGCCCCTATTTTTTCTTTTGTTTCGGCAGCATCAACTATTTGGCCAGTTGATATGTTGCAAATCTGTGTTTTTATGGAGATAGTATTTTTATCAACCACATATGAGCCAATAACAGAAAAATTTGCTGCAACCTCTTTACCTCTACTTGTTAAAATTGCTATGGTATTAGCTTTTTCTTCATTTCCAACATCTTTAGCTATATACTTAAATGTTACTGGTAAAACGGTAATGTCGTATTCAATCCTGCTTTTTAATTCTGTAGCTAATGAGTCAGGAATTATGTATGAGTAATATCTGTAGTTTTGTGTAGGGCTTTCATCATTAAAATAATACAAAATAATTTTTTGCTTATCAGAAGTTTGTGCTGCAAGTGATATCGATATAAAAACTAAAAATGATGCAATATATAATTTTTTCATTAATTGCATTTTTATGATTCCATTATTATCCAAATTGTATATTCTTTATATATTTTTTATTCCATAAAAGTCAAGGATATTACCAAATCGTCAAGTTGAGTATTCTGCATTTATTTTTACATAATCATAGCTTAAATCAGATGTTAAATATTCAAATTGAGAATTACCAATCCCCAAATCTACCGTAATAGTATATTCTCGCTTTTTTAAAATATTAATGAGTAATTCTTTATCATATTCTACTGGGGTGCCATTTTTAAAAAGAGGGATATCATCAAAATATATTGATAATGAATCTTCATATAATTCTGCACCGGAATATCCTGCTGCACATGCAATTCGCCCCCAATTTGGATCATTGCCAAACATTGCAGTTTTGACCAGCAATGATTCCGCAATAGACTTTGCAGCTTTTTTTGCGTCGGCATCGTTTGCCGCATGTATTACTTTAATAGTAACACATTTAGTAGCTCCTTCAGCATCACTTACAATCAGATATGCTAACTTTTTCATCATTATATTCAATGCAGTTTGAAAAGTTTCAATATCATCATTGCTGTGATTTGATGGAATTGCAGGTGATAGTATAATAGCAGTATCATTGGTTGACATATCCCCATCAATTGTAATCGCATTTAAAGAAATATTTACACTTTCATAAAATAATTTTTGTAGTAGTTTTTGCTCCACAGGGAAATCAGTTAGTACAAAACATAGAAGGGTAGCCATATTAGGAGCTATCATACCGGCACCTTTTGCTATACCTGCCATTGAATAAGATCCTGTTGAGGTTTTGAAAGAAACAGCATATTGTTTGGGGAAAGTGTCAGTTGTCATAATTGCTTTTGGCAAAAGAGAACCTGCCTCAATACTTAAATTGTTAACAAGAGTTGGTAGGCTTTTTTTTATTTTTTCAACTGGCAACTGTACCCCAATAATTCCAGTTGATGCCATTAAAACTGAATTTTCATCAATTGAAAGTAATTGCCCAAGCTCTTTTGTAAGCAATTTTGCATTTTCCAAACCCCTGTTCCCAGTTGCAGCATTAGCATTTGTGGCATTGATAAGTATTGCATGTATTTTATTGTGTATTCTTTCTCTGCACAGTATAACAGGCGCAGCGCATAATTTATTTGTTGTGAATGCACCTGCAGCCCAGCATGGTTGTTTAGAATATATTAATGACAGATCAAGACGATTTGGATACCGAATTCCGCATTCAATAGCAGCATATTTAAATAAAGAAATATTTTCCAATCCACCAGATAATTCTTTGATCTCATTCATATGATTCCTCTAAGTAAAGAGTATAATGGATTTTAATTAGGTCATTGATTTTCGATAGTATGGTTAACTCTTTCAATAAGTTGTTTCAATCTGGGTTTGAGATATTCAAACCCTTCTTCTGGAGAATTACAATAATGTATGAGATCCAGATCATTTTTATCGATATAACCATAATCAAATAGCATTTGAAAATTGATAAATTTATCCCAAAAAGATTTATCATACAGAAGTATTGGTATGTCATGCTTTTGAAGTTTATTGGTTTGTACTAATGTTAAAGTCTCAAATAGCTCATCCAATGTGCCAAAGCCACCAGGAAAAACAATAATAGCTTTGGCATGATATAAAAACCACAATTTACGCATAAAGAAATAGTGAAATTCAAAATTTAATTCTGGTGAGATATACGGATTTGGCATTTGTTCAAATGGAAGCGAAATATTCAACCCAATTGAATATGCTCCTGCTTCTTTTGCCCCCTTGTTAGCAGCCTCCATGATACCAGGGCCACCTCCGGTGCAGATTACAAAACCATCATGCTCTGATTCTAATTGTTTTCCATATTGTGCAAGTAAAAATGCTAATTTGTTTGCATCATGATAGTATTTTCCATTTAAGGGATCATCTGGCTTTGACCTGGCAGAACCAAAAAAAACTACTGTATGTTTGATGTTATAATGCTTGAACCTTTTTTCTGGTTCAATATATTCACACATTATACGTATAATGCGTGCATCTCTTGAATTTAAGAACTCTAAGTTTTTATATGCTTTTTCCGGGCGCATTAATATCTCCTTTTCCTGCGCATTGTCAGTATAGTACCATCTGTTACTGGGGTTACTGTGTCTGAAACAATTTTTTCCTTATCAATCAAGTCGATAGTAATTGAATCCATGAATGCACACATAATTTTTAAGCCTGCACCTATTCCTTTTAATGATATTTGTTGGCCATTCACTCTTACATGCAATCCTAATTCTTTGTCAAAGGAATATCGTGTAATTTGTTCAAAGTAATCAAGAGAATGTTTATCAGGGGTTTTCTTGATTGATTCTTGTAAGTCTAGCCCTTTCCCATGATCAATAATAACAGCTTCAAACTCATCGGGCATTACAATATACATAACAGTTATTTCACGCATATCAGGATCATAAGGAATATTTAGATTATGTTCTTTTCTGATGGTTTCCTGAATTGCATTGGTAAGGGCTTCATCCATTGAAAGTATTATTTCCTCAATTTCTTCTTTTGGGTAGTTCATATCCTTAAGGTCAGTTAAAAGCCTGTCAATCACCTGAGGAACAGTCCCACTGGTAGCACTATAACTATCGATATATTTTTTTACATTAACATTATGTTCTTTGTAATTACCCATAGTTCCTACTATTAAAATAGCACAGTGTTCTTTAAAACAATGTTCTTTTAGTAAAAATGTCAATTATATTTAATCACATCACATTATACTATTTCATCGGAAGTAACATGTTTTTTCTATTTACATTTTATTTTTGTATTGTATAATGACATATATATTTTTCATATATATTAATTTCAATTATATTTCAGCTTTTTAAAAGGACACACTTTATAATTATCCAATTATAAATTTAAAAAGTGTTTTCTTAAATATAGTTGGCTAAAAAAGTTGATTTGCAAATGATATATGCGATAGTGTATTGTATTATGAATATATACAGATGATTTTAAAAAGGATATAGTACTGTATGAAAGTTATATTTTCAGTTATTTTATTAATTTTATTAATAATTCCATTGTATGGATGTACTCAGTCTAAATATTATTCAGAAGCAAGACAAATTACAGAGGACTTAGATACACTCTCATTGATAGGGCAAACGCTCATTATTGCCATGCCATCTACTACAATCAATGATACAACCATATCTATTTTAAAACAATATAAGCCAGGTGGAGTAATATTATTTGGTTATAATTTGAACAATGGTTCCTGTGCAGCTCTTACACGCGATCTTCAGAACCTAGCTCTAGAATATATTAAAATCCCTTTATTTATATCTATTGATCAGGAAGGGGGTAGAGTTAAAAGAATTCAAAGCGATGTGACCCAATTTCCCGGTAATTTTGCTTTAGGGGTAGTTAATGACCCTTCAAAAACATATACCATGGCACAAATAATAGGTATTCAATTACGATTGGCTGGCATAAATATGAATTTTGCTCCTGTTTTGGATGTAAATAACAATCCAGATAATCCTGTAATAAATGTAAGATCTTTTGGATGTGAGCCAGCTCTATGTGCTGAATTGGGCGAAGCATATATCAAAGGTTTGCAAAAAGCACAATGCATTGCTGTTGCCAAACATTTTCCCGGTCATGGCGATACCCATCAGGATTCACACTATACATTGCCAATTATATATAAGACATTGCCTGAGCTAGAAAAAGTTGAACTGCTTCCTTTTGCAAGAGCTGTAGACGCAGGGGTTGAATGTATTATGACAGCACATATTGCTTTTCCTCAATTAGGAATAAATACCCCTGCAACAATGTCACACTATTTTTTAAATGATATACTGCGGAAATCAATGAAATTTGAAGGGTTAATAATTACAGATGATCTTGAAATGAAAGGAATCACCGGTAAACAATCACATGGTAATGCAGCTATAAATAGTTTTAAGGCTGGTGCAGATATTTTGCTCATCAGCTCGTATGAAAATCATGTTCAAGAGATTATAAACTCTTTACATCAGGCAATCAAAAAGGGCGATATCACTAAAGAACAATTAAAAGCCAAAGTAACAAAGATTCTTGAACTTAAACTGCGATATAACATAATGCAAATTAACAATGGAATAATAACAGCAAAACGTTATGAACCTCTTCCCAACGATATTAAACTATTGCACCAAGCAGATGCTCTTAACGTTGAGCTATCGCGAAGCTCAATTGTATTTCATTCTTATAATTGTACTATTGAGAATTACATCATTGATAATTTACATACATGTTCAAAAGTATTTTCAAAAAACATCAATCTTATAAATATTTTCAAAAAAGAAAATATTATTTGTAATGAGCCCTTCAGTAACCATGTTAAAACAATTTTATTAGTCGATAGCTCATCATATTCATTGGAAGAGCTTAAAAGGTTAGTAGCATCAATACACAATTCTGAAAATAATATTGTATTACTCATCACTGGCAATCCATATCCATACCTTAAACATTTTTCTAGCTACCCGATGCTCATGTCTTTTTCAGATACTGATGAATCACTACGACAACTTGCCCAATGTTTGAAAGGTGAATTTTCACCAAAACTATCGCATCCATGTTTAACTGTTAATAGAAAATGAATTTAGGAATATATATACACATCCCGTTTTGTCACAAAGAAAAATGTGATTATTGTGATTTCTATTCAATCCCGGTACAAACAGATAATACTCATTGGAGTAAGTTGATTGATAATTATATCAAATCGCTTTGCTCTGAAATTGCATATTATTCAACAGAATTTTCCGATTATATCGTTGATACAATATATATTGGAGGTGGAACGCCATCATTACTTAATAGCCATCATTATAGTATACTTTTAAATACAATAAAAAATTATTATGCGATAGCTCCTGAAATTGAAATTACTATTGAGTGTAACCCTGATAACTACTCAATTCATTATATTACGGAATTGAAGGAAATTGGAATAAACAGATTTGTATTGGGAGTTCAAACCCTTGATAAAAAAGCACACAACTATATTGGAAGGAAACCACAGCTTGTAGATGCTGAAAGCATTAAGGAATTTTGTACTATCCCTGATATTATTTCATGTATAGATATTTTGGTTGGAATACCCGAACAAACCGTAAGTAGCTTTATTTCGTCACTGAATACCTTAATTCAATATAAGCCCAAACATATTTCAGCATACATTCTAACCTTTGAAAAAAATACCCCGTTAAGCATTCGAGTTCCATATTCAAACAAATTTTCAAACTTTCAGCGTAAAATTTTTGAGAAAACTATTAAAACACTGACTGATTCAGGTTATTTACATTATGAAATTTCAAATTTTGCATTACCACACTTTGAATCACGGCATAATTGCAAATACTGGAATTTTGATGAATACATAGGGTTAGGTTCGGGAGCACATTCATTTTATAAAAATAAAAGGTATTATAACAGCACCCTTTTTGAATATTTACAAAACCCAATTACAAGCCGCTTTGAAGATGTGCGACAACCCAAGGATGTGGCCATTGAATTCTTAATGAATAAATTACGTTTAACTGATGGTTTTATTATTAATGAGCTTTACTTAAAAACTAGCTATATACCTTCAGATAATTTTAAAAAAGCTTTGGAACAATTAATATCAAAAAAATTACTGGAAATTTTTATGATGGATGGTCATCAAAGATTGCGATGTACCCATGAAGGGATGTTTATGTTAGATTCAATTCTTTTTGAACTAATGAGTAAATTGTAAATGCTAAATTATTTTTATCATCAATTAAATAGTGGTTAAGCTTATTCTTTTATTACAAAGTATTTACTATAAATTGAATTTATCCTAGCATAGTAATCTGCAAGCCGTTCATTATGAATTAATTTAAAATAATATGCAAGCAATTGGGAACCCCGTACAACAAAGTTATTTAAGTCCCTGCCTTTTAAACCTTTGATAATTTCAATATTGCCTTTTTCTATATATGCCAAACCCATTGCAATGTAGCGCTGCAGATTTGATATGTCTTTTCGTAATTCCTCATCGTTCTGGGCTACCAATTGCGTTACTTTAATTTCATCCAATCCACCTGATAGTAGAAAGTATTTCTTTATTTCCTTCATTGAAGTAGCAATAGTTGCACGATTCACTGCATCTTTGAATAACGCCGAAAACTTTTCAAATGCCACTAATTTTTCCTGATCTGTTTCGGGTTCGGTTCCAAACATTTTTTTATAAAGGTTAAATGCAATTTTTTCAACTTCCTGGCAATCAGGATCGGCATTAATAACTGCTTTGAGTTTATGGTAATTCTTTGGATTTCTGTCTAATATTTTTATATAAAGATTTACGCCATTTAACGCTTCTAAATATATTGGAAGATTTGCAGCCGAAAAATCTCTTTCACTGTATTTTTTCATTCCTTCTATAATCATAGATGACTGCGCAGTTATAAGAAGCGCATCCATATCAGGCTGAAAATCTCTGGATGAACGCTTACGGGATATCTCAGTGCTTTCTTTCACAGTTCTGATATCTTCTATGTCTTCATCCAACAATCTGTGGGTAGTAGGAGCTTTTGATTTTTTGTCATCTATTTCGTCATCTAATTTAAAAAGATCATCATCAAAAGAAAAATCATCAATTTCTGACATTACAGCAAACCTCTTTATATAGTATATAGAGATTGAAAAATATATCTGTTAACAAAGATAATTATTCTATACAATTTTTTCAAGATCTTTTACCATTATTATTTTTTACATTATCATAACCGTACATTTGTATTCTCAATTTGCTCAATTCATTATTCATATAGTTCCATGTATATTTGGCCAATTCTTCAACAGTCATATTTTTAAAGGTTTCGGTTGTTATTTCATCCAATACCCGTAAAGTGATTGGGTGCTTACCATGATAATCAATACTGTACTTAGGTAAAGCAAATCGTGTGCCTTCAATGATAATTGGCATAATAGGGACATTCATTTTTTTGGCTAAAATAAATGCTCCCAGTTTAAATTCCTTGAGATGTCCATCAGGTGATCTAGTACCTTCTGGGAAGATAAAAACCGGGCTTCCTTCCTTCAAATGCATTTCACAATCCTGCATCATCTGCATGCTGCTTTCTTTAATGCCCCGGAACAATCTTACATATCTATTTAAAAACATATTCCATCCAATTACAGGCACCTTAAAAATTTCAGCCTTTGATACCCACTTATAATGAGTGTACAGTCTGAATGCTACAAGTATATCCAGTTGGGATTGATGATTTGAAACAAATACATATGGGACATTTTTTCGTATTTTATTTCTTCCTTCTACTGTTATCTTCCATGGTGGCATTATATAGGTGTATAGTGAACCCCAGAAGCATGTCAATTGATGAAGCAAACGTAATCTCTTGTCAAATGGGTAGGTGAAAATTCTTATTAACACTGCAAAAATAAATAAAATTATTGAAGTAACGGCAACAAATGTGAAAAACAGTGCTGTGATTATTTTTCCCTTCATAAATGTTACTCCTGCAACAACTTAAAAATTCATAGTATAATAGCCCATCTCTATTAAAGATTTTAGATATTATTTTTTTCTTTTATCTTTAATGAGATGGAAAAATTGTACTGCGGTGTTTTGCATTTTACCGGTGATAGTCAATGAAGATATTAAAATATCTTAAAGTAACAATATATAACATGGCTTATCAATAATCAACATTTTATTAAATGTTTTTGTATATAAAATCTTCTTCTGTGACCCAAAGATGTATTATGAATTTAATTTTTAATTTTATGGAGAATTTATGTATTATTTTTTACATAATCAATAAATTTTGGAATAAATTCAAATATATCGGCTACAATTCCATAATGGGAAACATTAAAAATTGGTGCATATGGATCTTTATTTATAGCTATGACCGTCTTGGCCCCTTTGATACCAGCTGTATGTTGTGAAGATCCTGAAATTGCACATGCAATATATACCTTTGGCGTAATACTTTTTCCTGTTATACCTATCTGTTTGCTATAAGGTAGCCAACCTAAATCACATACTATACGTGAGCCACCAACTGCGCTGTGTGGAAAAATTTTTGCAAACTCATAGAGTAAACTTAAATTTTCCTTTGAGCCCACACCTTTTCCTGCACCTATGATTACCTCTGCATCATCCATTGATGTATCTTTGCTATCCTGTGTAATGAAATCGCATTTATGAAGTTTGTCTTTGTCAGAAATGTGTATAGAAATAAAGTCTTTTTTTGGTGTTTCTGAATTAATATATGGTTCAAAACTGCCAGGCAGAACACTAAATACAACTGGAGTTGAATTTACTATAATATTTTGATTCAATTTACCAGAATAGTTACCTCTTGTTAGCAAAATATTGTTATCAACACTTATAGAATGGATTTGCGTATAACACTGTGCATTCAATTTAAATGAAAGTGCCGGTAAAAAATCGATCGTAAAAGGTGTATGAAGACCAATGATAAATTGTCCATTCAATTTTTTAATTACTGTTGCAATGTATTTAACCAGTGTATGAGCACTGTATTCTTCAATATCCATATCTATTATATATGTTTCAAACTCACTTGCACAGTAACTATCTCCCCATACATTACCAAATGGAACAATTATATATACAGGTATATTGCTTGTTGCAGCAATACTTTTTGCTGCGGAAATAATTTCTGCTGTAGCCGGGTTGATTTTTTTGTTTTTAATATCTGCAATGACTACAACGCTCATGATACCTCACAATACAGCATTTTTATGTAAGATAGTATATAATTCAGTCACCTTCTTTGTGGTATTGCCTTCTATGAAATGGCACTGTGTTATTTTATGTGGCATACTAAAATAACAGTTTAGTGTAACGTTTGGTGTGATTTGATCAAGTGTGATAATATTAATTTCCTGTTTTCGGGCACGTAAAACGTTAGATAATGAGGGATATCGTGGTTTATGAAGACTGGATTGTACTGCAATAACACAGGGGAGCTGCAATTCGTAGCGCATTGATTCCATAGTATTCAATTCACGGGTTATTTTTATCACATTATTATGAGGCGATAGCTCAGTTACCCCAGTTGCGTAATTGTAGTGTAACAGTGCTGCAATTAGCTGCCCGGTCTGCTGATTCATTGCATCTTCTGACATTACTCCTGTAAATATTATGTCATAGTTTTGTTGTGCAAATTGTACTATTGCCTGTGAAACAATTGCAGGAGTATGTGTAATATCCTCTGGGACAATAATATGAAAAGCTTCATCAGCTCCCATTTCCAAAGAGCGACGTAATGCTTTTTGAATTCGTTGGGGACCAATAGAAATTGTATGAATACACAAAGCTAAACCATGATCTTTTAATTGTAGCGCCTCTTCAAGTGCATATTCATCATAACGATTTATTACATATACAGTTTTTTCATCATAAACAGGTATGCCATTTTCTAACCGTAAAATTGCATTGGTATCAGGTACCTGCTTTATGCATACAAGTATTTTATATTTATTTCCCATTGTAAATACCTTAAAATGAAACCTATTAGTACTTTTATAGTAATTTACCAAAATTGTTTTATGAATATATCTTCCAAATACGTTTTACTCAGTACTACTATAGTATCCATTTAAATAAAGATGTAAAAAAAATCAATAAAAAAATAACGAACGTTCGTTAGATTTTTCTTGACTTTTTTACTGGCGTAATTATTGTGACAAATATATTGTTTGGCTGAATTATTTAAATACACTATAAACAGGATTTTAGCATGAGTGAGATACTGGTTATTCGCCATGGTCAAGGTTCTTTTGGGCAGGGTGACTATGACAATCTGTCCCAAAAAGGATATTATCAATCACAGCTTTTGGCTGAATATCTTTATAACTATCGCTATAAAAATAAACATATAGATGCAATATATTGCGGAACATTAAAACGACAGCAACAGACCGTAGAAACTATCATCAAATATTTTAACCAAAACAATGTACAGCTGCCCAATCCAAAATGTGATATGCGGTTAAATGAGTATGACTCTATACATATTATAAAAACAATATTTCCTGTTTTATTAAATGATGAGCCCTCATTAGAAGAAGAAATAAAACAAATTTATACTGATAAAAAGGCATTCCAGAGGGTATTTGAAAGAGTCATGCGGTTTTGGGTACAATCTAAAGAAAATTATGAAGGTATAGAGACTTTTGCAGATGTAAAACAAAGAGTTAAATCCATTATAAATGAAATAATCCAGGAAAACGGTAGAGGCAAAAATATTATTATTGTTTCATCAGGGGGTATTATTGGCGCTATTGTTCAGATGGTGTTGGGCTTTGACGATGAAACAACAATGCGCTTAACATGGCAGATTGTTAACACTTCAATGACTCATTTGCGATATAATGAAAAGGAGTTAATTCTTGCATCATTCAATTATTTTCCACATATAGAAATAGCTAATGATCCATCGCTGAAGACATACAGGTAAAACAATATTTAAGGAGGGTTTTATGGATTTTGAAATATCTGATAAAATGAAAGCCATTTTAGAACTTGTCGATGAATTTGTAGAGAAAGAGCTTATACCTCTTGAACCTGAATTTGCGCGTAATGATATCAAAACAATGCTTCCTGTTCTTGAAGAAAAAAGGAAAATGGTAAAAAAGATGGAGTTATGGGCTCCTCAGGTTCCAAAGGAATATGGAGGAATGGGTCTTAATCTAGTTGAGCATGGACTAGTTTCTGAATCATTAGGAAGAACACCGCTGGGTCACTATGTATTTGGGTGCCAAGCACCAGATGCCGGCAACATAGAAATTTTAATAAAATATGCAAACGACGAGCAGCGTGAAAAGTATCTCTTTCCACTCATTAGGGGCGAAATACGAAGTTGTTTTTCAATGACTGAAGTTGATCTTCCTGGATCTAATCCAGTATTGTTAGATACTACTGCAGTAAAGGATGGTGATTATTATGTTATAAATGGCCACAAGTGGTATTCAACTGCAGCGGATGGTTCAAAATTTTCAATTGTTATGGCTGTTACAAATCCTGATGCACCTACATACCTTAGGGCAAGTATGATTATAGTTCCTACTGATACGCCTGGTTTTAATCTTGTCCGCAATATACCTGTAATGGGTCATGAAGGAAGTGACTACTTCAGTCATGGCGAAATACTGTTACAAAATTGTAGAGTGCCTATTAAGAATTTACTTGGCCCAGAAGGGCAGGGGTTTGTAATAGCTCAGGAACGTTTGGGACCTGGAAGAATCCATCACTGTATGCGATGGCTTGGTATTTGTAAACGAGCTTTTGATTTGATGTGTGCCCGCGCCAACAAGCGCATCATTTCTCCTGATGGGAAAACACTAGCAACCAGGCAGATCATTCAGGAATGGGTAGCTGAATGTGCTGCTGAAATACAAGCTGCTCGCCTGATGACATTACATGCTGCATGGAAGATTGAACATTTAGGACAGAAAGAAGCTCGAATAGATGTTTCACTGATAAAATTCTATGTAGCAAATGTTATGCAAAAAGTAATAGATAGAGCATTGCAAGTACATGGTGGACTTGGAATGACCGATGACACTATTTTAGCATTCTTTTACCGTCATGAACGAGCTGCACGGATCTATGACGGTGCCGATGAGGTTCATAAGACAGTTGTTGCAAAAAGGATTTTATCAGGTTATGAAGGCAGAGAAGTTAGATAAAAATCATACAGTTGAACTTGAAAACTATAACAATTTTAAAAAAAGCATCCGGTTTATTCTTGATGATATTGCAAGTAAACTGTATGATGACAACAGACAGCTTATAAGAGTAAAAAAAACACCACAATCAGTTGATAATTTAAAAAGAATTATTCACACCGCAATTGCTATAAGCAATAAAAAAGGATATGCTGCCATGAGCATGCGCGAATTATCAGCAGCATCATCCTTAAGTATTGGTGCATTATATGCATATTTTCCATCAAAAGATGAATTGTTGCATATCATTCAGCAGTATGGTCGCTCATCAGTTGAAAAGGTATTATCTGAATCATTACTTAATTCAGTAACTGCAAAAGAAAAATTGCAAAATTTCATACGAGCACACATTTTTATAAGCGAGGTATTGAAAGACTGGTTTTATTTTTCATATATGGAAACGCGTTACTTCACAGGAACTGAATATAACAAAACAATTGAAGCAGAATTAATAACAGAATCTATTGTTAAAGATATTATTGAATCAGGTATGGAACATAATGAGTTCAGCCAAGAAATTAACACATCTCTGATAGCTTCCATAAGCAAAGCTATGTTGCAGGACTGGTATCTCAAACGATGGAAATATCGTAAAAGGGATGTAACTCCTGATGAATATGCTCAGGAGTGTTTTTCGATTATATATAATTATATAAAAAATTAAATTTTTTTTGGAGGATATATATCATGAATAATTATATTGATACGCCCACTGATATACGAGAAGGTGAAAAAATTGATGAACATATAATTCATGATTATCTTATTAAAAATATTCCTGATATAAAAGGCCCAATCGAAATTAAGCAATTTCCCAGTGGATTTTCAAATCTTACTTATTTTATTAAAGTAGGCAATAAAGAAATGGTATTACGCAGGCCTCCATTTGGTAAAAAGGCAAAAACAGCACATGACATGCATCGCGAGTATTCTATTTTGAAAGCATTAAAGCCAGTTTTTCCTTATTGTCCAACACCACTTGTGTACTGTGATGATGAATCAGTAATTGGTGCAAAATTTTATGTTATGGAACGTATAAAAGGTATCATATTGCGGAAAGAACTTCCACAAGGGTTATCGTTCACTCCCGAAGAATTTAGATACTTATGCCAGCAGTTGCTTGATATTCAGTGTCAGTTGCATTCACTTAATTACAAAGAAATTGGTCTGGAAAATTTTGGCAAGCCAGAAGGCTATATTGAAAGACAGGTCAATGGCTGGATTGCGCGATATAATGATGCTCTTACCCCGGATGCTCCGTTATATACAGAAGTTATACAGTGGCTAAAGGAAAAAATGCCAAAAACACCTACGCGTGCAGCTGTTATTCATAATGACTATAAATTTGATAATGTAGTTCTTGATAGTAATAATCCAAAAAAAATTATTGGTGTTCTGGATTGGGAAATGGCAACAATAGGCGACCCAGTTATGGATTTGGGCAATTCGTTAGCATACTGGGTTGAAAAAGATGATCCACAGGAAGTCCAGTTGATTCGACTAATGCCTACACACCTTGATGGTGCGCTTACACGAAAAGAACTTGTACAGCGTTATCAAGAGAAGAGCGGAATTGACATGAGTGATTTTGATTATTATTTTTGCTTTGGATTATTCCGTTTAGCTGTAATTGCTCAGCAAATATATTACAGGTATTATCATGGGCAAACCAAAGATAAACGATTTGCAATGTTGATTGCAGCTGTACAGATATTGGAAAGGCAGGCCAAAAGTGTGATAGACAACTCAAAACTTTAATTTATATCTTTTTCTAAAATTTCGTTTGTAAGATTCATGTAATCGATAGCACCATTGCTGTTAGGCTTGTATTCAAAAATGGTTTTACCCCAGCTTGGTGCTTCCTGTAGTAAGACATTTTCGCGTATTAGTGTTTCAAAAAGTTTTCCGGGTAAACGTTTTTTGGTTTCTTCAATTACTTCAATGTTGATCTGCTTTTTTGGATTGAACATTGTTCCAATTATGCCGGTAATTTCTACATCTTTGTTAAGCCTTCGTTTAACCATTTGTACAGCTTCAAACAAGTTGTACATTCCATGGAATGGCAAAAACTGGACTTGAAGAGGAACAAGAATCTCTCTTGCAAAAGTTAATGCGTTTAACGTTAGTATCCCCAATGATGGGGGGCAATCTATTAAGATAAAGTCGTATCCAGATATTCCTTCTAGTGCTTCTTTTAAAAGAAATTCTTTGGCTGGTAGTGGAATAAACTCAATGTCTTTAAGTTCGTTTTTAGATGGAAGTATATGCAGACCATCCCTGTTAATAATAACATCTTTATATGCTATTTCTCCTTTTAGTACATTATATATTGAATATGTTAGGTTATTGGGATTATACCCAAAATGATATGTCGATTGCGCCTGATGATCAATATCAATGACCAGGACTTTTTTTCCAAGAATGTGCAAAGCAGCGGCAATGTTTACAGTGCTAGTTGTTTTGCCAACGCCACCTTTGTTGTTTGAAATGGCAATAATTCTCACTGGATTAATCCTGTAATAGTATTTTTTTTATGGTTACTATCGTACATAGTTTAACATAAAGATAATAAAAAAATTATTTTAACAATCATAAAAAGTATTGCATAGTAGCATATATTTCAATTGTGCTTCCATATATGACAGATGACAATAAAATACAAGTAAAAAAATCAAAATTGCGCCATACGTTAAAAGCGTCATTTTTAGATGGCGTATTTGCTAGCATCATGTTTGGCTGTGTACAGGATTATTTTACACCTTTTTTGCTTTTGATTAAGGGTACAGTTGTGCATGTTGGCATTTTAAGTGCTGTTCCTAATATTTTGGCTTCAATACTTCAGATTTTTTCAAATAAACTTGTTCAGTTATTTAAATCTCGAAAAACTGTATTCTGCATTTTTGTTTTTTTACAGGCATCAACCTTGCTATTATGTGCTCTCGTTTTTTATATTTTATATACGATAGATACTGTTACACAAAATCATTGTATTACATTTCTCACATATTATCAGATTGAACTATTCATTATTATTGTAACACTATATACTGTTTTTGGTTCTATTGGTAACCCTGCATGGGCAAGCCTGATGAGTGACCTTATTCCCGAACATAAACGCGGCAAATATTTTGGGTTTAGAAACAGCGTGTTGGGGGTATTATTGGTATGCGTGTCACTGGCAGTTGGTATCATACTACGATTTTCTGATGCAAATTATATTATGCATACATTTGTTGTCATTTTTTTAGTGGCTTCTATCAGCAGATTCATATCATTTTACTATCTCACAAAAATGCATGAACCTCCGTTTGCCATTGAATCAAGAAGTATTTTCCCACCAAACCTATTTCAAAGTATTAAAAATAATGATTTTATACTGTTTATTGCGTTTGTATCTCTTATGAACTTTGCGGTATATTTATCTGCACCATTTTTTGCAGTATTAATGCTGCAACATTTATCATTTTCATACCTGGAATATTCAGTGGTGACGGTATGTGCACCCTTGGTTATGTACCTTACAATGCATTCTTGGGGAACTATTGCTGATAAAATTGGCAATGCAAAAGTTTTGATTATCACCTCACCATTTATTGCGATAGTTCCTGTTTTATGGGTTATTCATGCAAATATTGTTTATCTGCTTATAGTTCAAATATTTTCTGGAATTGTATGGTCGGGATTTACGATTAGTTCTTTTAACTATATGTTTGATGCCTCTGCGAGTTCAAAGCGTGTTCGATATATTTCATATTTCAATCTGATTAATGGTATCATGATCAGTGCAGGAGCTTTGTTGGGTGGATATTTAATTAATATTTTGCCCTCCACCAAGGGTAATAGCATTTATACAATACTAATTGTATCAGGAGTTATGCGACTTATTATAACGCTATTCTTTGCCAGAAGACTAAAAGAAATGCGTCTTGTAGAAATATAAAGAAATTTACCTTTCATACTTAATAAAAAATTAAATAAATTGTAATAAAATGTTGACAACATTGCGAAATATTAGTATATATGTTACAAACAGTAAGGTTTACATATAATGTTTTATTTTTTTAAAATTTCCTACCGGAATTAAAAAAAATAAAACTTAGAAAAATCTTACTGGAAAGGCTTTTAGCCGTATTTTATTTATTTAAGGAGTTTTTCACATGCCTAAAGGTACAATCAAGTGGTTCAACGAAAAAAAAGGTTTTGGATTCATTTCCAAAGAAGACGGTAGTGATGTATTTGTACATTATACCGGTATTATTGGTAACGGTTTCAGGACATTAAAAGAAGGACAAAGGGTTGAATTTGAGATCGAAAGCAGCGATAAAGGTCCGCGAGCTGTTTCCGTTAGAGCGATATAATACAAATTAAAACCACTTAAAAAAAGCCGCCTTCAAAGCGGCTTTTTTTAATTGTATAAATTTTGTTATATTTTATTTTTTAAAGACTCTTCGGTATGTACTAAGAATCGTTCAAAGAGCTCAGTATGATCAATCCCAAATGCTTCCTTAAAATAAGTTTGTCTAATCATTATTATTTGAGTAATTCCAAAAACCTGCCCCCACAAAATAACCATTAGCTGACGGGGAGTTAATGTAGTATTAATGCTTCCTTCTTTTATACCAATTTCTATAGCATTCAAAATTATTTCAGTATTCTTATCAGCTATCTTCTGGCATTCGTTTTTATAGAATCCAATATCCTGGTAATGTTGAATAGGGTAGTATATGCAATTGCGTGCTTCATATGTCATTATCATATTAAAATACTGTGGATGTTCAAGAAAAAACGAAAAGAATGCTTTGCCAATACTATAGAGTATTGTATGACCCTCAATAGGATTATTAAAGGCTTCCTGCAATTTTTCATTGAATAACTTCAAACCTTTTAAAACAACTGCTAAAAACAGCTCCTCTTTATCTTTAAAGTAGTGATACAATGTTCGTTTATTATACCCTGCACGGTATGCAACTTCATCAATTGTTGTTGCGTCATAACCCTTCTGAAAAAATATTTCCTGTGCTATTTCAATAAACCTGATTAACTTTTGTTCTCTTTCCCACTGTATTCGTTCTGTTTTCTTCATGGTATTCTTATTCTCTGTTAGACTGTGCAATCGTAACATAAAAGTGCGCTCAATACTGTCAAATGTGTTTTGCGACCACTTATAAAAGTATGTTAACACACATTCAATATAATAATTACGTAATTTCAACAATTTATTAATAACTGTCTAATCAAAGTCAAATAAAAATTGTATTGACATAATATCACTATAATGAAATAAAATACACTATAGTGAAATATATTACATCATAGTGAAATTTAGGAGGTTCTATGGATATAATAAGTTCTGTAGCATTAATTAGTTTTTATATATTGATGCCTGTGGTAATTATATATTATTGCTACAAATTCCCATTTATAAACAAAATAGGTCCCGTACTTTTATGTTACATTGCTGGTATAATTTTGGGCAATTCAGGATTTATTAGCCCAAATGCAAAAGCTATTCAGGAAATAGGATCTAATATTGCTATTATTTTGGGTATACCACTACTACTTTTTACTATAAATATTAAAACATGGTTTTCTCTTGCAGGAAAAGCATTGCTGTCATTTACTCTTGGAAGTGTGGCCGTTATAATAATAGTATTTATTGGATATATTACCTTGAAGCATTTTATACCGGATGCATGGAAAATTGCTGGCATGCTTATTGGTGTATATACCGGTGGTACACCAAATTTAGCTGCAATCAAAGAAGCTTTGCAGGTTGATTCTACAACATTTGTTATTGTACATACTTATGATACGGTTTTTTCCATGCTCTACATAATTTTCCTTGTATCAATTGCACAGAGAATATTTTTAAAATTTTTGCCAGCCTTTTCAGTCATAAATGAAGAAGAAAAAAATGCAAAAACAGATGAAGATATAAAACTATACGGTGATATTTTTACAAGATCAAATTTTCCACACCTCATACTTGGATTATTATTATCGATAGCTGTAGTTGCTATTTCAATAGGAATATCAATGTTATTCCCACAACACTATCAGACTATGATTGTTATATTGGCTCTTACTACCATTGCTATTCTTTTTTCGTTAAGTTCATATGTTCATAATCTTAAAAGGTCATTTCAACTTGGCATGTACCTAATTTATATATTTTGCACAATAGTTGGTTCAATGGTTAATATTGATAATCTAATTCATATTAATATTTACCTGCTAATGTATGTATTCATTGCCATTTTTGGGAGCCTGCTTTTACACGGTATTTTTTGTAAAATATTCTCAATTGATACTGATACATACATCATTACATCAGTTGCAGGTATATGTTCACCACCATTTGTCCCGGTAGTAGCAGATGCGCTGCATAATAAATATATACTGCTTTCGGGTATTACAACAGGCGTCATAGGTTATGCAATTGGCAACTATTTAGGAATTACGCTGGGGTATTTGATGAGCACTATGTAATTTATATTTATTTAGGAGGATGCAAATGACTTTTAATAAGTTACCGGATAAAGGTTTACCACATACAAGAGTGCTGTCTCTTATGAGACAGTATGGTGATGATGATGCCAACTGGAAAAAAGGAAAAACATTTAGCCTGGTATATCATAGGGATGACTATCATACTAAATTTTTACAAAAAGCATTTGAATTATATTTTGATGAAAATGGGCTCAATCCCATGGCGTTTAAAAGCCTTAAGCGGTTTGAACATGAAGTAGTAAAAATGACTGCACATATACTCAATGCAGGGAATGAAGCTTGTGGCACAATGACTTCAGGAGGCACTGAAAGTTGCTTGTTGGCAGTAAAAACATATCGTGACATGGCACGCACCCAACGACCATGGATTAAAAAACCAGAGATGATTGTTCCAGAAAGTATACATGTTGCCTTTGAAAAAGGAGCAGAATATTTTGATGTTAAAATTGTACATGCTCCACTGGATAAAGATTTTAAAGTAGATGTAAACGCTGTTGAAAAACTCATTAATCGAAATACTATTCTTATTGTTGGTTCAGCACCATGTTATCCTTATGGAGTAATTGACCCAATTGATGCATTAAGCCAAATAGCTGTTAAGAAAAAACTCCCCCTTCATGTGGATGCCTGCCTTGGTGGTTTTTTGTTGCCGTTTGTTGAAAAGCTAGGTTATGAAATTCCACCTTTTGATTTTCGTCTTGAAGGTGTTACATCCATGTCTGCAGATGTACATAAATATGGTTTTAGTGCAAAGGGTGCTTCGGTAATTATTTACAAAAACATTCACTATCTGCGACATCAATTCTTTATATATGAAGACTGGTGTGGTGGTGTTTTTGCTTCGCCAGCATTGCTTGGTACTCGCCCAGGGGGTACTATAGCTGCAGCCTGGGCTGCAATGGTTGCACAGGGCATGGAAGGTTACTTACATAATGCAAAAGTCATTATGCAAACCACAAAAAAAATCCAACAGGGAATACAATCAATAGAAGGGATGGAAATTTTAGGTACTCCAAATATGAGTGTATTTGCATATCGTTCAGTTGATCCTGATGTAAACACATTTGCAATAGGTGATATCCTTGAAAAAAAAGGCTGGCATGTTGACAGATTGCAACGTCCCGATGCCCTTCATGCAATGATAACACCTATACATGCTAAAGTGGCACAACAATTCATCACCGATGTAAAAAATGCATTTGAATATGTCAAAAAAAATCCGCATTTAGCGTATGAAGGAAGTGCAGCAATGTATGGGATGATAGCGCATATACCCATGCGTAAAATGGTCAGAAACAATATTTTAAAGATGATGGAAGGCATGTATGGCCCAACAGGTCAGATACCAGATCTTAGCCTTGAAGAAGATGCCAAAGAAGATTTTGCAATGAAAGCAGGTAAATGGTACCTTAAATTGAGAGATAAACTGAAGAAATAATTATTTCTTTTTCTGTTTATGCCATTCATACAGTGCAATTGATACAGCAACAGTAGCGTTGAGTGATTCCACTGTATTGATTGGAATACGCACTTTTAATGATTTTTTGATATCAGGCAATCCAGGACCTTCTATTCCTGCCAATAGTACAGCCTTTTGTGGAAAATTGAAATTATGAATATCTTCACCTTTCATATCAAGAGTTATTAAAGGGCAGGGGATTTCTTTGGAATTAAGTATGTCCAATGAAGGTCCTTTTTCTATAATACAATAGAAGACTGCACCTGCAGAAGCCCTTATAGATTTTGGATGAAAAGGATACACCGCATTCTGACAAACAATAATATGTCTTACTCCAAATGCCACTGCACTTCTTATTGCTGCTCCCATATTAACAGGATCTTGAAATGGTAACATGAGCGATAGCTCCTGACAGGTTCCTTCCCACTGGTTGATTGGGGGTACCTGTACAAGCATCATTGGTTGATTTGCTTCTGTTATGTCTATTTCATTAAAGAGGGATTTCTTAAGAATTATTGTCCTTTCTGGACCAAATTGTGCAATACACTGCATAAAATTAGAATCTAATTCAATATATTCATCATAAAGAATTAAATATTTACATAGTTCAGGCTTTGAGATTATCAATTCTTGGATTATTTTTTTTCCTGGCACAAATGTGCTGTTGTATTTTTTTGGGTCTGATGCTATTCTTTTAAATTCTTTAAACCGTTTATTTTCATTGGATGTAATAGCAGTTCCATCTTGTGACGTTCCTTGTTTTGAAATATAATATATCTTTTTGATTGTATTAGTTAATTTTTCATATACTATTAATCGTCTTTGATAGGATGTATCAGGTAAAACATACTGCTGATTTAAAATTAGCCTATAGTGTTCGTCATTATCAATTATTTCTTCATCAACTGATGGACCTTTCATGAAAATAATCTGGTTTTCTTTTTTTAAAAAGTGACTGCATCGCTGCATCGTTTCTTTAATTGATTCTACAGCACGTGTTATTACGCCATTAACTTCAAAAAAGGATCTTTCTGTCACAAGGTGAGAATAAATCTCAACATTATCCAGATTAAGCTCATTTTTAACTATAGAAAGAAATTCAACTCTTTTGTGCCTGCTCTCTGCTAATATGATATGGCTTTCTGGTTGAGCTATCGCCAAAGGAATTCCGGGAAAACCCGCACCGGTGCCAATGTCAAGAAGAGGTGAAGGTATGTGGATTATTGATGTGATGTATAATGAATCTATAAAATGTTTTAAAATAATTTCATCAATGTTTTTGATACGAGTAAGGTCATGTGAAGCATTATATTCAGTAAGTAGTTTTAAATAAAGAGATAATTGAGTAATACTCAGTTCATTTAAATAAAGAGAAGACTTTTGTAAATATTTTCTGATTTTATCTTCATACATGATGCTATTTTTACCATAGCACCTTCATGGGGTTTATAAGCTTATTATATTGCCATAACGTAAAATGAAGATGGGGACCTGTTGACCATCCTGTTGAACCAACCCTGCCAAGAAACTGTCCCGCTTTAACATGTTGTCCTAGCCTTACATGGATTGAAGACAAATGTCCGTATAACGTTTTAAAACCTTCGTCATGCTGTATAATTACTGCTTTACCATATCCTCCCATCCATCCTGCTCCAATAACAACTCCAGCACGGGCAGCACCAACTGGAGTACCATAAGGTGCTGCGATATCAAGCCCATTATGAAATCCCCATTGCCTGAAAATAGGATGAACTCTTCCACCAAAAAACGAAGTTAATCTTCCACCTAATGGGGAGCGAAACATTTCACGCAATGCAAATTGCTTTGCCAGTTGCGGTGTCATCACATTAGTAATTGGCCTTGCATCTTTTATAAAAACTGCAATAGGTTTATCTTTTTTTAAGACTAATGATTGGAGTCTGTAGAGAAAAAGCGGTGGAGTAAGAACATTTTTTATGTCCACTTCATAGAGTTTGTGCAGTTCATTAATTTCACTTAAATTATTTACAAAATGTATAACACCTTTTTGTGAAGGGATAACAATTTTTTGGTCTACTTTTGCAACAATACTTTCCCATAAGGGATTTGCACCGATGAGGGTATCAATATCAATATTATATTCTTTTGCAATTTTCCAAAAATTATCGCCTTTTTCAATTTGTATAACAGTAAATGTGATGCCAGGTATATTCAATGATTGAATATATGCAATATATTCATCCTCACTTGAAAATATATCTGCTGGTTTTAATATAGTATAATCAGAAACATGATTGGTGATAATTTTTAAAGCATACAATGAAAGACTAAGAATCAGTACTAGCGATACTACCACAATACTAAATAACAATCTTTTTTTATTCATCAGTAACCTACCTGAAGATAAAAATATATTTATAATAAATGTTTCAGAACCCAAAAGTTAGCACTACAAATACGAACATTTATTTCTTAGTATCATTATCGAAATATATGGTATGAAAAATAATTATATTGAAATTTAGTCTGATTGGATTGTTTTTGTTAGTCAATAACTTTTTATATTTTAGGCTGTATTTTTTAATGGGTATTTATAAGAGCCAGCGACCAGGATCGAACTGGTGACCTGCGCATTACGAGTGCGCCGCTCTGCCAACTGAGCTACGCTGGCTTTTGTTCCTGATATGTATATTTATAGCTACTGCTGCCTGTCAATTCAAAAAAAGAATAAATTCATTATTCCAGGAGTTTTGCTCTTTGTTCTGTATTGGTTTTAAATAAGCAATAAATTCACTATAACTATCAGTCTAAATAGATTAATAATTAATAAAATATTCTTGATTATTTTAGCCGATTTATAATATGTAAACATTAATTATATAAAAAAACATTTTTCAAGGGGTCTGGTTTCTATGGGTTCAATAATACTGTTTAATTCTTTTTCATTGGGGTCATTTATACCTGCAATATTTTTTTTTACTACTGGCATTTTTTTATATAACACTAAAGACAGATCTCAAGCAACTACTGCAATATCTATAGGTTATATTATTGAAGGTATTTTTAATATAGGATATTTTATTTCGTCAAGTATTTATCACCCTTTAGCAGCATATCATCGGTGGATTACAGTATCAACTATATTAGTTACAATTACATATATGGGTTATTTATATTTCTTTTTCCCTTATCCAAAAGCTCAAAAATTTTCTAAATTTTATCTTATCTCGGGTTTAGTAATAGCATTTTTATGTTTTATCGTTTTTGCAATTACCACACTAAAATCTGATATAGTATATTTATTCAGAGGACATTATTATGACTTTGATGCTGAGGAAATAAGTGCCAAGATAGGCATAGTTATAATGATTGGGATTTTATTCACATACATATTACAGTGGTGGAGGTTTTTTACTAGCGATAAAGAGGACAAAAAAACCATTGTATTATTATTTATATTTACAGTCATTGGGACAATTGTACCTTCTGTTACCAATACTTTAAGCAGGCAGGGCGTCATTGATAGAGAAGTATTTCATACTTCATGGACACTTTTCAATCTTTTAGGCTTTTTCCTGATTTTTATAGTATATATAAATAATTCTAAAGATAGATTTTCCTTCTTAGGCAAACTTATTGGTATAATTTTAGTTACGGTCCTTTGTTTACTTCAAATTATTGGATTCATTGTTATCAAAAGCAATGAGAAAAATTTTGATGATATATATTACCGATCTGCATTATTATCTGAGTCAGATGATATCCATTTGAATAAATATGCATATATATCATCGTATGATATTAAGAGTAATTCATGGGTAAACACTATACCTACAAATTTTAATCAGGAAAGTATAGCTCTGGAACTTCAACATGCTTATATATGGCTAAATTTATTTACTGTTTTAGATCAATCATTTGATGATCAAGTTATTAATATAATAAATAATTCGCCTAAGTCATTTGAAGGGTACAGGGTAACTCTTCTTGAATTTATTCAAAAAAATAGAATAAACAAAAAGGAAGACTTCATAGATTTTTGTAAAAAATTGGATGCTAAAGTATACTATCTACATAATAAAATTTTACAGTTACATGATTTAGATTATAAAAATAAATTAAAAATATTATTATCAAAACAAGATCCTATTTTATCTGGTTTTAAGAAGGTTTTGACAGATTTTTTAAATACTACAACATTACAAGGTAAAGAATTAAAATCTGCATTAAATCAATATCTCATACCAATTCAATTTATCGGTTCACGAGTATATCATACATCAAATGATTCATCAACTCATGTCTTTGCATATCGTTATATAAAAGATAATATTATATATGAAGTTGGTTTTCCTTATATTGAATATCGTAAATATATGCATGAGACTGTTTTAAGGTTACTTTTAATAGTTTTCGTTGTATATGTTTTTGTTCGTTTTGTTTTACGTCTGTTTTTTGCAGGAATTCTTATAAAACCAATACGAACACTTACTGAAGGATTACGAGAAGTAGATAAGGGCAATTTAAATGTTCATATACCTGTTCAATCCGGTGATGAATTTGGGTACATTACCTCAGCTTTTAATAAAATGGTTGAATCTCTTCGAAATCTATTTCAATCAACTCACACAAAATCAGAAGAGGTTAAACGTCTTAGTTCGGACCTTAATGTGTCAGCCACCAAATTATATGATATAGCGCGGGAGCTGTCGACAATAGTTGAAGAGACATCAAGTGCCTATGAAGAGATGTCTTCCTCATTTGAATCAAATCTTAATGCTATTAAGCAACAAGCTGACAGTATGGATGTAATCAAAAATGATATTGAGGGGATAGATGCAAGCAGTATTCAGATCTCACAACGAATAACACGATTATCACATTCTATTGAACAGGCTGTAAAACAATCTGAAGATGGCGAAGTAACAATTACAAAATCAATTAATGCAATAGAATCCATTGCAGAATATTTAAAAGAGGTAGAGCAGACAATAGTAAATATTAATGAAATAGCTGATAAAATTAATTTACTGGCTCTAAATGCTGCAATAGAAGCTGCGCGTGCAGGTGAATCAGGTAAAGGATTTTCCGTTGTTGCAGATGAGGTTAACAAATTAGCTGACCAGACAGCAGATATTGTGAAAGGTATACATTCAACAATTGCAGAACAGGCAAGAATGATAACTAATGAAATTCAATATATTAGTAAAGCTACTGAAGCAATTAAAGCCATACGAAAAGGTATAACTGAAACCTTTAATGTATTAAAAGACACTATTGATTTTACCAATGAACTTAATACAAAAAATAAAGACATCAAATCAAAGTTGGAGTCATTTAAAGAATTATCAGGTACAGTATATAATTTTTCTATGGAACAGAAGGTTACCCTTGAGGAATTGACAAAAGCTGTTAATTCAATAATTGAAATCAGTCAACAAGCGTTAGAAAGTGCAGAATTTGTTCAGGGATTTTCACGTATTCTTGACTTAAGTGCCAAGGAACTAAGTGAAAGTATTGGATATGCAACAAATGGGATAAAAGCTTCTGATGTAGAAAAAGATTAACAAAAATCTATATAAATTTTTACAGAAAAATATTTGGGATGTTGCTAAAATAATAAAAATTCATTATATTTAATATCAAATATATAATTTTCAAAAATTATATAAATTCAGCACTTTAAAATGGATAGAAGTAAGGAGGATAACAATGCCTACCTATGAGTATGTTTGTACCTCTTGTGATAATAAATTTGAAATTTTCCAGTCTATAAAAGATGAGCCATTAAAAACCTGTTCAAAATGTGGTAGTGAAGTCAAACGTTTAATAGGATCTGGTGCAGGTATAATATTTAAAGGCTCTGGATTTTATGTAACAGACTATAAGAATAATGGGAATGGCAAAAAAGGAAATTCTTCTACAAAAGAACCTTCGTGTGCCTCATGTACATCAGATTCATGCAGTGCAGAATTAGATTAATTACTTTTTCATCATTATATTTCTTTTTTGGCGATAGAGAGTATGCAGATACTTCTCTATCGCAATAATCCCTGATGAGGGTATAATCTCACCATTTAATTTTTTTCCAATCAATGAATCGCAAAATTCTTTAATAGCATCATATGACCGAATGACTACCGGTGAAACTAAAATATATTCAATATCTGGTATCAACAACTTCTGACTGCGACGTGGATACAGAACTTTTCGCGCATTGTAAATTGGTATAACTATTTTTAGACCAGTATCCCTTAGTTCATCAATTATTTCACTTACTTCTGATTCATTCTCATCAGTAATGTCCATAACTTCCGAAAGTGCAATAATATTCTTGTTAATAGAACTGATAGTATCATATAGATTTCGGGCTTGCTTACTTAGCTGATGAACCGGTGATGAATAGACATGAGTTTGAGTAATTGGCTTTATAATCTTTTTTCGTTTGAATAACGAAAATATGACTTCTATTATGCGGGCAAGCAAAGATTTTTTTTGTTTTATTTCCTTACTTGCTGGTATTTGAGCAGCAGATTTTTCTGGTTTCTTTTTTAAGTTATAATCGTCAAGTATTTTCTGTAAAATTTCTTTTTGTTCATGATTTAAAGCAAATTCGTCATTATTTTCGGTAATTAATGTTTCAGCAATTTTTATAAGAATTTCATAATTATTCTTTAGCTTTTCTTTTTCTATATAGCTTAGTTTTTCATATCTTTCATTTTGATAAAAAAGCAATTGGTTGCAATCAGAAATATAATTAATAAAAACAGGCCCATCTATATAATACCATTTATTATTTTCAGAATCATTAAACACTAAAATTTTAGCATTTTTTTTATAGTTAGATTCACGCCATTTTTCCATAAGCGATTCATCTATTTCAGGTATTGTATTTATAATGTCATCTTGCGAGCACAATTTGTGTTCCCGTATAAATGATACAATATCATTATTATAAGCATCTACAGGATCAAGCAATGAATCAACTTTCAGAAGACAATTTCTGAAGGCCTGTAAATTTTTTACTTCGGCCAAATCACTTTCTGGCAATAACGACGCCATATCATCAAGAAGAACAGTAAAAATATAATCCAATTTAGCATCTCTATAATCGCTGAAATCGTACGATATAATACCAAATTTTTTTAATCTGCGTAAAATCATATCAGCGTGCTGTGTAATAATGTTTTTTAATGCCTTAAAATTTATTGTTGATTTTACTGCCTGGTAATTGTCGGCATGAAAACAATAATCTTCTGCCAGTTCAATGTGATTTTTGTCTATTGTGAAATGTTTGAATGTAAAAATTGTATTTCCCAGTTCAGATTTAATTATCCTGTTTAAGTCATTTTTATTTATTGATTTTTTTATCAGCTTTGAAAGATTAAATAAGCGATATTGTTTCAATAGCGTTAACAAATTTTGTTTTGATATCTCATCACGCATTAATTGTATTCTGTTAAATTCCTCTTCATGAATATCTACACAATATTCTTCTTTTTCATAGATATCTAATTTTTTTGTTTTTTCATCAACTGTAAAACTAAATGTTATGAGTTTTTTTACATGATCGGGATAAGAGTTCAACAACTGTGTAATCAAATAATTAATTTGGTTATTACGTGACGTAGTAAAAGGAATTGGTATATTTCGTGAAGCTTGTAATGAGGGTAGGGTAGCCATTTCTCTTTTGCCATCGGGTAGCGATAGCTCTTGCATACGCACTATTTCAGCTAAAATATCATATACATATGATTCTTTAGCCAATAACCCCTGAACAAAAGGGAAACGCTGTGTTTTATTTTCAATACTCATGATACATCTTTTTACAGCCTTATGTTAAAATAATAGTTGATAGAAAATGCTATCTAAAAATAGATTATATAATAAATTAAGTAAAGTATTTTATTATTAATAATTGTCCATAAATTTAATTTAATAAATAATAGATTTAAAACCTATTATTTAATAGAGTTAATGTCTTTTACCTTCTTTTGAATTTATGTCAATATGTCAGTTTTTCTTTTAAATAATTAATAATTGTGTCCATTGGGATATTTACCTGATTTCCAGAAACCATATCTTTTACTGTTACAGATTGTGTGTAATTTCATCATTTCCAAAAATCAATGAAAACTTTGCTTTTTCTCGATCAGCTCGTTTAAATTGTGTTTTAAAACCCTTTGATCCCGGTTCAAAATCACATGAAATATTATTATTACGTAGCTCTTCTGCAATTTTAAAAACAACAGGCAATGCATTTTCACTAGAATACACAATATATACATCAAGATATTCTTCTATTGATATCTGTTCCAATAACAATTCTATTCGTTCAACCCCCGCTGCAAAACCAATGGCGGGGGTAGGCTTGCCACCAAAAAGTTCAACAAGATTATTATATCTTCCTCCAGCAGCAAACGCATTTTGTCCACCCAATTTAGCAGTAACAAATTCAAATGTTGTTTTAGTGTAATAATCAAGGCCACGAACCAACAATGGGTCATGGTGATACATAATAGCATGTTTTTCCAGTAAATCTTTTGTTTGCATAAAATGTTGGCTACATGATGAACAAAGAAAGTGATTAATTTTTGGCGCATTTTGTTTCAATGCTATACAGCTTTCTACCTTACAATCAAGTAACCTTAGAGGATTTGTATACAACCGCTTTTGGCAGTCTTCACAAAGCTCTTTTTGGTGCTGTGAATAATAGTTAAACAATTGTCCAATATACGGTTTGCGACAATCAGGGCAACCAATAGAATTTATCAACAAATTATAATCTGTAATTTTCAAACGAATTGCTATTTCATTCATTATTGATATGATTTCAAAATCATACCAGGGATCATCACTGCCAAATGTTTCTGCCCCAAACTGATTAAATTGGCGTAATCGTCCCTTTTGAGGCCGTTCAGCTCTAAACATTGGTCCACAGTAGAAAAACTTGCATAATGCCAATCTGTTGTATTCACCATTTTCAACATAAGCACGCACCATTGAGGCAGTACCTTCGGGCCTCAGCGTTAAGCTCCTGCCACCGCGGTCTTCAAAAGTGAACATTTCTTTGGTCACAATATCTGATGAATCACCAATTCCACGAGCAAATACTTCTGTATATTCCATTATTGGAAGAATGACCTCTCGATAATTGTATAATTTAAAGACTTGTTTGGCCGTATTAATGATATAATTAAATTTTGGAGATCTATCAGGGAATATGTCTTCAACTCCAGGTGGCTTTTGAATCATCAGTTCCTCCATTGAAAATAAATTTTTGCAAGAAATCTTATTGCAATTTCTTTTGCAAATACTGCAACAAAAGAAAGTGCCAAAGAAAAATATCTTTTACCTTTTAAAAAAGATCAATCATTCCACTGCGGGCTGCGGAATAGCATCAGTTCAGGTCCTCGTCCGCATCTCAATTTGCCTTGCAACCATGCAAGGCAAAACTTTGTATCGTTATCTTTATAACTTTCAACCTGTCCTTTTAATTCATCACAAAACTTTAGGATGAGTGAATTTAACAGAATATTATCTGCATCGATAAATATTCATTAAAAAATCTCTTCTTTTATTCAGACATTCATATTCTTTGCTACAAAAAACAATTCTTTTTGATTTAAGTATAATTTATTCAAGTTTCTTGCGTAAGATTGCCCATTTCTGTATGGGCTTGTCTAATATAATTGTTGCAGTTGAATTGGGCTGTGCCATTTCAACGTCAGTACCTTCAACTAATATATTTGTCACAGTTACCGTACTATCATATATCTGATTATTAACTATAGGATAAATTACATCTAAAGTGTCGCCCCTGTATATGGGATTGAATACTTTAATTAGTTTATTTTCAGTGTCAACACAGTATCCCATAAATAATGCTTTTTTGATGTATGGTACGCCATTAAACGATTGTTCAGCAAACTCATTGAAAAGGTCATCAGTATAGGGCCTGTGGCTTACAAGGTCAAGTTCCTTTTTCCAGAAGTCATTATACAGGTTACTATCGCCACCATTTAAAAATGTATCAATTGCGTGGCGATAGATACGAGTTACGTTGGCGGTATAATATAATGATTTCATCCTTCCTTCGATTTTAAACGCATTGACTCCTGCGTTAATATAATCAGGAATTTTGTTAATTAAACATAAATCCTTTGAAGAAAGTATCTCGGTGCCGTGAGCATATTCAACAATGTCAAGATGATTGCCCGGGCGTTTTTCTTCAATGAGTGAATATTTCCATCGGCAGGGATGAGAGCAATTCCCCTGGTTTGCGTCACGACCTGTGAGATAGCGGCTGAGTAAACACCTTCCGGAATACGAAATGCACAGTGCACCGTGGCAGAATATTTCTAGCTCAATGTTGGTGTGTTCACGAATTTTTTTGATTTCTTGTAGTGTTGTTTCACGTGCAAGAACAATCCGTGATATCCCATTGTTGGACCAAAATTTAACAGCCAAATGATTGAGTGTTGACATCTGTGTTGAAAGGTGAAGCGGTACATCAACTTTCTCCAAAAGAAGAGCCATCCCAGGATCAGATATCATTATTGCATCAAATGGTATATGCTTGATTTGTTGTATGTAGTCTTTTGCTGGCTGAATATCACTTTCATGCAAAAATGCATTTAAAAGAAAAATTACTTTAACATTGTGATTATGGGCATACTCTACTGCTTTATGTATTTCTTCTATATTAAAATTTTTTGTGGTTGCCCGCAGGTTAAATTGTTGTCCACCAAAATATACTGCATCAGCTCCATAGTGAACAGCTGCCTGTAATTTTTCAAGATTGCCGGCAGGGGCAACCAGTTCAATTTTTTTGTCTATCCTTAAAGCCATTTTGAATCCCTTTTTGATAATAATCAACAGCTTTGTTATGTTCACTCAATGTTTTTGAGAAATAATGTGAACCATCATTGCGTGAAACAAAAAAAAGGTATGCAACATTTGCAGGGTTACAAGCTGCAAGTATGGAACGTTTTCCAGGATTACATATTGGTGTTGGTGGCAAGCCAGTATATTTGTATGTATTGTACGGAGTATCCGAGTCCAAATCATCATACGTGAGCCGTTTGCCAAATTTTTTGAGGCCGTACTGTATTGTGGAATCACAATCTAATTTCATTTTTAATTTTAATCTGTTGTAAAATACTGCAGCAATGAGAGGTCGTTCGGTATGAATCTTTGCCTCTTTTTCAACTAAAGAAGCAATTGTCAGTATTTGATGAAGATTAGAGTATTGAACCTCTATTGATTCCTGAATATCATGTACTACCTTTTTTGTCTGGTTGACAAGCCTGACAAGAATATCACGAGGATCAGTATTAACAGGCATTATATATGTATCAGGGAATAAATAACCTTCGGCACTTGCCGCGTGTATTCCTATAGTAGATAAAAACGATGGTGATTGAGCCCAATAAAGGAATTCACCTTCTGAGCATATTTCATTTTCCTCAAGTACTTTTGCAATGTCGTATATGGTAAAACCTTCAGGGATAGTAATTTTTTTAGTTATAAATTTACCTCTAGTTATTTTCATCAATATTGAAAAGCTTGATTCTCCATTATATATACGATAGTTACCCGCTTTTACATCTGTAGCATTGAGTATTCTTCCCATTATGTAAAAAAACGATGCGCTCGTAATAAAATTTTTAGATTTAAGAAAATATGCTGTCTGGTAAAGATTCATACCTGTTCGTATGGTGATTGTATCACCCTGCATATGCCGTGGGGCACTGTTGAAAAACCAGAAAACTATTGCAAAAATTACAAAAAGTGTAAATACTGATACTATTATTGATTTGATTTCTTTCATTGTAGAACTATTTCTTTACATGTACTGATAAAAATATTTTGTTGACTTTACACACAAGGCTGCTATGTAATAACTTTGGCTTTCAATACTATAATTTTATCAATAAAAAAACAAATGAGCAGAAAAAATATCGCTATACTACTTTTTCTTTTCTGTACGGTTTTTCTTTATGGACAGGAACCGGTAAAACAACAGCAGAAAAATGCTATTTATTATAATAAAAAGGGCTGGGAAAGCCTGCAATCAGGCAATGCATATTCCGCAATAGTTGCATTTCAGAATGCCCTTGCACAAAATCCAAAATATAAAGAAGCACTGCTAGGGCTAGGATATTCATACCTGCAAACTGAAGGCTACAATGAATCAGTGAAACTATTTGAAGCGGTGCTAAAACTTTATCCTAATAATGAGCAAGCGCTACTTGGAATTGCAAAGGCGTATACTGGTTTAGGTCGTTACCGTGAAGCTATGAAACTGTACGATACATTAAATGAGCTATCGTACACAAATAATGAATCACGCTTTGGTATGGCATATCTATATTACAAAATGGGCAAAATGCTCTGGGCAAAGCGCCTTCTTGATCGCATTTTGCAAAATGATCCGTATTATTATGATGCGCTGTTATTATATGCTGAAATAAAGGCAAAAGACAAACGTATTGATGATGCAATGGTTTTTGTAAAAAAAGCTATTGATGCAAAAGAAACATATCCTGATGCCTTTGTTAAGCTTGCTGAATTATTGTATCTCAAATATTTTTATTCTGGTGACAGAGCCTATCTCAATCAGGCCATTGACGAATTACAGAAAGCATTAATAATAAACAAAACGCATCTTCAGGCAAATCGCGATATGGGATATTTATTGTATGTTCAGGGGGATTATCAAAATGCAATATCATACTATGAGGCGATAGTTACTAATTATTCACACATTGCCAGCAATGAAATCTTTTATAATCTTGGTTTAATGTATGAGTATAAAGGCGATATCAATCAAGCACTGAAATATTACGAAAAAGCGTTAGCAAAAGACAACCTTAACAGCCTTATTGGTTTGAAGATGCGGCAGCTAAGTTTACTTGAACACATAAAAACAGGCCATCCTGTGCGTATACAGAGCAGTAACGATGATTTTAATTCCTCCCAGGAACTGAGAAAAAAGGGATTCCCTGATTTATCTCAGTATTTTGTGCGATTGTCATTGGCATTGAATCCTAATAATACCATCGCTCGTCAGGAGCTTATGCGCATTTATGAAANACTAGGATATTTTGAACTGTACTATGATGAAATCAAAAAAATGCACACTCTGAATCCTACACAAAAAACGCAGGATATGATGAGTATTGCAGTAATGAAACGAAGGGACAAATTATTTTTCCGGCTGGGCTATGATAAAGAAGAATTACCACGTGATGTGCCTATGGTGTTAGTTCTCAATTTTAACCCAGATGTTGCAGTGCCGGTATTTGCCGATGCAGGTACTGTTATTGCTAATTCAATAAACTTTGCAATGGGACAATTTGGAAGATATAGAAATTTCCCTTTATCGCAGCGCCAAGAAATTGTTGCAAAATTTCCATCTAATAATTTAGACGATATACTTGATACTCTTAATAGTAAGATTAATTCAAACGAAATTCCTTTCATATCCTATCTCTTATATGGAGAATATACTATTTCAGGTAGATATATTGAAGTTCATGCAAAACTTATGGATATAAAAACTGGGGTGGTAGTTGCTCAATATACTGCATCAGATAATAGCAAGTATTCGTTACAGACAATTTCACTAGATATTGCAAAAAAATTATATTCTACCATACCGTATTGGGGTAAAATCTTATCCTATTCCGATGAAACGGTTGTAGTTAACTTAGGCAGCATAGACGGCATTGAAATAGATAGCATGCTTGAAACCTTTGTCGATAACGATGATACGATTGATACAGAAAAACCACGTAAAAAAGTGGTATTGCAGGTTAAAGAGGTAGACACAAGAGTACTTTTAGCTAAACCTCTTAACTCAAAGGATATTGATTTACTGTCAAAAGGCCAGGAAGTATATCCTATTGAAAAGCGCCGTGCAAAAAAGATAAAATAATATTTGTAGTACGGCTTATCATAATCATTCAATAAACTATTGCTTATCATTTTTACTAAAAATACTATATAATTTAGTGTACATAAAATTAATAAAATGAAATATACTAATAAATCTTGACATATAAAAAGCAATTTATACCATTGTGCACAAATGGGCTTATTCTAATTTTTTTGCATAAAATTTTATAAAAGGGAGTGGGACTATGAAGATAGCTGTCTTAGTTAAGCAGGTTCCAGATATGGAATCAAAATTCAAAATTATTGGTGACAGTAAGATCGACGAATCCCAGATTGCTTTCAAAATGAATGATTTTGATGAATATGCTGTGGAGGCTGCGCTGCAATTGAAAGAGAAGTTTGGTGGTGAAGTTATCATTATTTCAGCAGGCCCTGAGCGAGCATCAAAGGAAATTCGTCAGGCTTTTGCAATGGGTGGCGACTGGGGTATTCAGATTCAGGACGAGCAGGTTGATGCAGGCGATAATTTCGTTGTTGCATCTGCCCTCTGCAAGGCTGTAGAAAGCCTGGGTGGCGTTGACCTGGTACTAACGGGTGTTCAGGCAGAGGATGACCAGGCAGCAGTTACAGGTGTTATGATAGCTGATATGCTTGGTATGCCACATTGTACAAACGTTGTTAAAATTGAAGTTGGTGGTGATGGCAAATCAATGACAGTTAACCGTGAGCTTGAAGGCGGATTGAATGAAGTGCTGGAAATGGCAATGCCGGCAGTTCTTACAATTCAGTCAGGTATTAACCAGCCACGGTATCCAACCCTTCCAGGGATTATGAAAGCCAAGAAGAAAAGACTTGATGTTAAGAAAGCTGCTGATTTAGGTGTTGCTGCTGTTGGTGAGGCAGGTTCAAAGACAAAATTTGTCAAGATGTTCTTCCCAGTTTCAGACCACAAAGCTGAAATTATTGAAGGCGATCCAAAAACCGCTGCAGCCAAACTTGTTGAAAAATTACGCAATGAAGCTAAAGTGATATAAGGGGGTACACAATGGCACGTATATTAGTAATAGCAGAACAAAGGAATGGAAAAATAAGCGATGCTACATTAGAACTTTGTAAAGCCGCAAAAGCGATAGCATCTGCAATGGGTGCATCCCCTGCTGCTGCTGTATTCTATAAAGACGATAGTTTAGCAAAAGAAGTTGCACAGTATATACCAGAAGTATTTGCAGTAGTAGATCCTAAATTAGAAGTGTACAGCGCTGATACGTATGTTGCAGCTGCAAAAGCAGTTGTTGAATCTCAAGATGTTAAAGGCGTGTTAGTACCTCACACCTATGATGGAACTGATTATGCTGCCAAATTGGCAATGAACCTAGGCTGTGGAATAGTTACTAACTGCAATAAATTTGAAATGCAGGGCGGTACAATTGTATTTACACGCAATACGTATAATGGCAAGATTCAGGAACAGCGTTCAGTAAAAACTGATAAGTTTGTAGCAACCTTTGAAAAAGGTGCATTTGAAAAAGAAGCTGCTGGTGGTGCAGGTTCAGTTACAGCAGTATCTGCTTCAATTCCAGAACCTCGTAGAAAATTTAAACAATTTGTTGAAACAATGGCTGGCTCGGTGGACATTACACAGGCCAAGATTATTGTTGCTGGTGGTAGAGGAACAAAAGAAAAGGATAAATACAACGATATTATCGTCAATTTTGCCAAGAAGTTAGGTGGCGAGTACGCTGCTTCC
>JAOAIH010000003.1:0-26206 GCA_026414805.1 Spirochaetota bacterium
GGGTGGGTGTAGTATGTAATAAGGGTCAGAGCCTTGAGCCTGTAACTTATGGTATAACTACCATAGCACTGCCGCTGATCTTGGCTATATGTGTGTAGGATTCATAGAGCGTTTGATTAGGAAATAGGGGCTTTTTGTCATCTTTACCATCACCATCGTAATCACGTTCATCCCAATCAATGACGCCAACACGGTAAAAGTAAATACCAGAAGGTGGTAAAGCAGTATGAGTAAATTGTGATGTTGAAGAGCTGTCAAGTGTACTATCAGTTTGAAAATATGATGAGCCAATACTATAACATGCACCCACAACTATCATGTCAGAAAATTCGTTGTTGGCCTCTTTTGTCATGTAAATTTCGTAACCGGCAAAAGAATCTTCGTTGGGATTGGTAGTCCACTCAACGATAACACCAGTACCAGATTCATAGCGGGCACTGATAGAAAAACTGGCACGGTTAGTGAGTGCTCCTTCTATGTAGTCTGCTGTGTAGGAGCAGGCTATCATGCTATGAGCTATCGCCACTAAAAATATGTATGATATAATTTTCCTTATCATAGTATTATATCCTGAATGACGCAGTTGCTTCCAGAATATATTTATCAACTGCTTCAACAAGTTTATCAAGCTCTGATGCTTCATTATACGAAGCCTTAATGGATAAGGTTATGTATGGTGCCACGCCATCTATCATTGCAAACCATCCACCAGTGTCATTATCCAAATGCTTGCTATGATAGCTGATTGCAGGGTCATAGAATTTATTGACGCCAAGCCACAGAATTAAATCCCAGCCAGGCATTTCAAGAAAATCGTATCCGGCTTTTGCCCACCATAACCGCATTAATGGTATTTTGACCTTCTGCTCAGTACGTTTATCTATGAGTGTTGCATCTACATGCTGAAATTCAATTTGTGCTGCAAAACGAAAATTACTAAAAGCTTTTGACAGCATTGTGTAATAGGTATGCAGGGTTGCCTGCTGTCTTGAGCTATCGCTCATAGTATTTGATTTTCCATTTGCAGTGGTCACCCATACAGGGTCATACGGCTCGTCGTTGTATTTTTTGTATCGTTTGTAACCGATAGTAGTATCAGGCAAGTAATTGATAGAGTAACCTGTAAGAAGTAGTAATTGTGTTATACTGATGCTTATTTCTGATGATTCCACACGATCATTTGCTGCAGTTGAACGCCATGTAAGAGTATTAAAAAAGCTCAATGAGCTGAAATATCGTTTTGAGATAGATGAAGGGTTAAAGTTATAATCTAGGGTACCATCTTCATTGGGTTCCATCTGCTGGTTAAATATTATGCCTGTATGGAGCGTTATGTAAGGAACAAAAACCAGTGTTGCAGCAGCTATGTCATCAAAAAATTGTGAAAAGGCATAGTCGGATGCTGATTCATTTCCAGCGCTGCCACGATTAATTTCAACCGAACGTGTTAATCCATAGTGATAACCACACAGCGTAAAACCCAGTAAAATTGTATTATATACCCATGGCTTTCTAAACGTTGTTATATCTGTTGTATCAACGGTTTGAGATTCATCTGGATTTATTTCATTATGAGGCGAATATATCGGGAATAAAAAAATTACATCTGAAAATGTGCGAACTAGGCGCATAGGTACAGCTTCTTTCTCTCCAGTTCCGCGATTGTAGGTATTGACATAAAAGTCATATACCCAGTTTAGGTTAATGTATGCATCAAAGTGGAGATAGTTATCGAGCATTGCATCCCAGCGCTGATAAAAAATATGCTGTACTGTCTGGCTTCGTGATGCAGCATTATGTAAGGTGGAAGCGTCATAGACAAATTGGGCTAGTGCAGGTGTCTGTAATATAAGAAAACAAAGTACAGATACAATCTTTGTAACACCAGTACATAACTTTACAATCGTTATTGTGGTAAGGCTATTCAGAATATAATTTAGAAAATTTTCTGAAAATAATTGAGCATACCTCAGCTTGATGGTGATACTATATTTTATTTTTAAATAATAGTTTTTCATTGAATTAAAATCCTGCATATATTGGATATGTTACATGAATGTCATGAAATAATCAATTATAAATTGATTTAAATCTTATAGAAATTGCGTGTACTTACGTTCCACATGTATGTAAATCAACAGCATCATGTAAATTAATTTATACTCTTGAGTAATATGCAATTATATGACTCATGCCTTTAAATTTTATAAAATAAAATACTTTACAAAAAACATATACCATTTTACTTTTCAGCAAAAGCTTTTATCAATTCGTCCCAAAAGAGAATATCTCAATTTAATTTAGTGTATAGTACGCTGGAGGGTATGATGCTAAAAGAATATGCTACTGAAAATGTCAGAACTGTTGCCATTGTGGGGCATGGAAGTACAGGAAAATCTACATTATTTGATGCGATGTTGTTTATTGGTGGCCAGATAGATAAAATAGGCAAGCCAGATGATGGATCGCTTACTTCAGATTACGATGAAGAAGAAAAAAGCAGAAAAATGTCAATACGCAGTGCTCTTGGTTTTGTGGAGATAGATGATGTCAAAATAAATATAATCGATACGCCAGGTATGTCAGATTTTGTTGGCGAAGCACGAGCTGCTATTCAGGTGTCTGAGGCAGCTATTGTAGTGGTTGATGCTGTTGATGGTGTACAGATTGAAACTGAAAAAGTATGGCGATATCTGGAATCTAAAAAGATTCCACGTGTCATTTTTATAAATAAGATGGATAAAGAGCGTGCAAATTTTAATGCAATAATCGATAATCTGAAATCACATTTCAATGCAAAGTTTGCACCTGTATGCATACCTGTTGGGGAAGCCGACAAGCACAGTGGGGTTGTTGACCTCATAGAAATGAAGGTGATTATGCAAAAACCTGATGGCAAGCCACAGATAAGCGATATTCCGGCTGATCTAAAGAAAGCTGCTGAAGATGCACTCAATAATTTGATGGAACTATCAGCCGAAGGTGATGATGCACTAATAGAAAAGTATTTGGAAGGTGAGCCATTAACCCAGGATGAAATGAAGAAAGGTTTGAAAGCTCTTGTTACAAAAGCAGATGTGTTCCCGGTTATTTGCGGTTCATCATTAAAAGCTACCGGTATTAAGACATTGTTCAATGTAATAAAAAATTATGTTCCTGCCTGGGAATTAAATAAAAAAGTTGAAGGACTAAATCCAAATAATAAGGACGAAAAAGTAACAATTATATCAAAACCTGATGCACCGTTTGCAGCAGTTGTATGGAAAACCTATATCGATCAGTATGCTGGCCGGTTTAATTATCTCAAAATCATTTCTGGTACTCTGCTCCCTGAAACTGAAGTATTAAACTCAACCAAGATTTATAAAGAACGAGTTACTAAACTGTATACTATGGTAGGCAATAAGCCAGTTGATGTTCCCAAACTTCTTCCCGGCGATATTGGTGTGGTTGTTAAACTGGATAGAACAGCAACTCTTGATACTTTGTGTGATACAAAACAGTCAGTGCTGTTACCAATAATACAGTTACCTAATCCTGTATTTTCATATGCTGTTCATGCGTCCAAGAAGGGTGATGAGGACAAAATTGGACAGATCTTTTCGCGGATAACTGATGAAAATCCAACTATCACATATGTATTTAATCCTGAGACAAAGCAAACTGTGCTTTCCGGTATGGGCGAGATGCAATTGGACATTATTCTCAAAGCCATCAAGGAAAAGAACAAAATTGAGCTCATAACCTCTGAACCAAAAATTGCATATCGTGAAACTATCACCAAAAAAGCTGAAGCACAGTATAAACACAAAAAGCAAACGGGTGGCCATGGACAGTATGGCGAAGTATTTATACGTGTTGCACCGCTTGAGCGTGGTAAAGGGTTTGAATTTATTGACAGTATTGTTGGCGGTGTTATTCCACGTAACTTCATCCCTGCTGTTGAAAAAGGATTGCGTGAAGGTATGGAAGAAGGTGTACTTGCACGCTTCCCGGTAGTTGACATTTCAGTTGAGCTTTACTATGGTTCGTATCATCCAGTAGATTCATCTGAAATGTCATTTAAGATAGCAGCTCGGCAAGCTTTGAAAAAAGGCCTTGAAGCAGCAGGTCCAATACTGCTTGAACCAATAATGGAAGTTGATGTCTATGTGGAAAAAGATTCAATGGGGGATATCCTCAATGACATTACCAGCAGGCGTGGCAAGGTGCTTGGCATGGGAAGTTCGGATGAAGAGGGCAATTCACCAATTTCTGTAGTTAAAGCGCTGGTACCACTTGCAGAAATGTTACGCTATTCAATTGACCTGCGTGCTATGACAAGCGGGAAGGCTACTTTTGAAATGCGGTTTTCGCATTATGAGCCAATTTCGGGCAGGATTGCTGAAAAAGTTATTGAGGAGCGTAAGAAAGAGTTTGCTGAAGAAGAAGCAAATAAGTAATATAACAAGCAATAGCATGAATAAAAAAGCCACTCATGTTGGGTGGCTTTTTGTTTTAATGTGGTTGACAATTATATTAATCATAACTATTGTATAGCTTATATTACATGATGATATTTACACTAATAAGTAAAAAAATTGAAAATAAATAATGTTAGTTCTATATAGATATTTATTTTGAGTTATTAACAATAATTTTTATAGTATACATTATGAAGATAATAATTTTTGAAGATGCAAAGTACAATGACTTTTTCCCAATTACGCTCACAAGGCCCGTATGGGATATCCGCTGTGGTCTTTTCACAATGTGGGAGCGCTACGCTACATTGTTTGCAACATCGTTTCCTCACAACATATATTTTTATACACGGCATCATTTAGAGGCGATAGCTCATATACAGTATCCCAATCTGCATATTAATAAACCAGCAACATTACAACCTAATGAGGAATTGCTATTTATTAACGCACGGATTGTATATCCGGAACTATCGAACATACAAAAAAATACAGTGTATTTGTATAATGGTATCCCTGTGCTAGCAAAGATGCACGAAGGTTCTATGCTGCAATGTACTACTACAGAAGATGTCCAGAATTATTTACAGAGCATTACATCATGTTGTAAGTATAATGGTTATGTGATGACATCCCTGTGGGAACTTATTAATTCAAATGGTGAGATTATAACAAAAGATTTTTTACTTAAAAAAAATTCTGGAGTACAAAGTAATGTAACAATTATTGGCGATAGCTCTCAATTAATAATAGAAGATGATGTAACAATTGAACCATATGTTGTTGTTGATTGCACAAGGGGGCCTGTATATATTGGGAAGGGGTGCGCTTTAAAAGCATTTACGCGTATTGAAGGCCCGTGCTGCATTGGCCATAATTCAGTACTGCTACAGGCAAAGGTCAGAGAAGGCTGTAGTATAGGTCCGTGGTGCAGAATTGGTGGGGAAGTGGAGGAAACTATTTTTCATGGCTTTGTGAATAAATACCATGAAGGTTTCATAGGTCATTCGTACATTGGGCAGTGGGTTAACTTAGGTGCACTTACTACAAATAGTGATTTGAAAAATAATTACACAACGGTTAAATTGTTTATTGGTGATGAAAAGATTAATACGCAATTACTTAAAGTGGGTTGTTTTATTGGCGATTTTACGATGACAAGCATAGGTACTCTTATTAATACTGGCACGGTTATGGGGCCTGGCTGTATGGTGATTCATAGTGGTGATATAACACCAAAATTTATACCACCATTTACCTGGTATATTGATGGGCACATTGTTGACCTGCCATCTGAGGATAAGTTTTATGCTACCTGCAAAACAATGATGTCACGTCGTGATGTTGAATTCACTGTAGAATATAAAAAGATGCTAGAAGAAGTGCGGGTTCAGACAAAACTATACAGAAAAGGAATTGGAAAATGGAACGTGCAGAAGTAAGATTTGACCTTGTGCTGTTAGTTTCATTTTTTATGCACAGTATTGTGATAGTATCTTTTTTTATTGCTCAGATACGATACGGCGTGTTCTTTTCAAAACAAGCTGATTTGACCTTTAAAGGCAGGGATATTATTGTTAACATTAATCAGGATAATATAAAAGATATAAATAAAAATACACTTCTTTCGGATAAGACATCACGCGCCAAAGGCTATATAACCAAAGAAAAAGGTGATAGGTGGCTTAACAATTCTCTAGATTTTAAAATGCAAAAAGGAGTGCGGCAGCTTGGCAAAGGTGGAATTGCCAGTAGAGAAGCTGCAAAGGATAAACTTATAGTTTCAACCGACAATACAGAATATACAATCACTCTGTCAAAAGAGGTTGCCGGTGGCATACCCGAATTTGAAGGTGATAGTGAATTTACCCGTATACCCGATAAATACAGTATTACACCAAAAAATGCACTCTTTTTTACCAGTGATGGTTTCTTTTCTTTCAATACATTAAAATTCAAACCATTTGAGTACTTCAAGAATATGAAAGATAAAGTGGCAGCCAACTGGCATCCTCCGTTACTTGCAAATGCTGTAATCTATGGATATAATCCAATGACAGGCAGTATGGCGCCCGGAAGAATGCGAATTATGGCCATTCCAACGCAGGATATCAAGCTTTACTTTACAATGGACCGTGAGGGGAATGTGCTGGATATTGTACTTGTTGATTCATTAGGTAATAAAGCCATTGATGAATCATGTATTGATGCTATACGCCTATCCAAAAACTTTGGTAAAGTCCCCGACGAAATTAAAGGGAAGGTAATAGTCATCCCGTTTTTGTTCAGGATAGTCTCCCAGTAGCTTATTCTGTTGCACGGATAACATCAGCAAGAGTTTTATTCTGTACTATTGATTCAATTGACTGTTTCATTTCCTTGAATAAATCAGCCAGATATGATTTTAATTTATCCTGCTTTGCAGCAGGGATATCCAGTGATATGCTATAAATGGTGTCAATGATCTTTGCTATAGTAATATTTTTACTTGCATTTGCAGGAATAATTCCAAAATCTTCGGTATGTGTAATAAACTTTTCTTTTATAAAAAGCTCTATAAACATGTCAAGCACATCAACATCATTGAGCGTCATTGGCAGCAATTCCTGGAAGCTACAAGCACCCTTTCCAGATTCAAATTTTTTATAAATATAATGCAACAGTGCTATAGCAGAATATACGTGAATATCCTTTTTATCCTTCAGTGCCCTGTTTAAATATTTATAGCTCAAAGGGTTCATCAGAACATACGAAATCTCAGCGCCATATAAAATAATAACAGCTGAAGAGTAAACAACCAGTAAAAATATTGGAAACGCAGCAAGTGCACCGTAAATGGCAAACGTACTCTTGGCAAAAGCTTTAATATATACAATAAACAGTAAAATAAAAATAACCCACACAGCGCTGGTAAATGATGCACCTATTGCAGCAGGACGTAAAGGTACTTTAGTGTTTGGGAGTATCATATAGCACATCAAAAAAAGGATCCATATGAAGAAGAATGGAGCAAAGAAATTTAGCAGGTACACTAAAATACTACTACCCTTAAGTCCTTGCCATGTTGTTCCCATATCTTTTGATAACATAAGAAAACTGTTGTTACCAATTGCCCATAATAAGTTGTTATAAAGCGATAGCTCATTGACACGTTCCCCTTTAAGCTTTCTAATTGTCCACTTTTCACCACCATCTGCTGTAAAAAAGATATCAGCCTTTTCACCAGCCATAAAGCCTTCACTGGAGTTCATGAAATACACTGCATAAAGATTGCTATCCTTGAATTTATGAGCAGTCCATACAGTAAAATTTTTAGAACTTGTTAAATAAAAGCCTTCATCAGCAACAATAATTACGTTAGTATCATCTATTATTTGTACATTGTTGAAATTAAGGTAATTCTTTTTATATTTTCCTTCGGCAAGTTGCTGTATTTTCCAGGTTTTGCCTCTATCAGTTGTAGTTATTACATATGATCTATCGCCAACAATGATTCCTTTATCTTTGTAAAAGCTTATTGCGTTCAAATTTGAGGTAACATTTTCCCAATCAATCACATTCCATGTTTTACCAGCATCGTTAGTTTTAAGAAGATATCCATCATTTGCAGCAATAAAACCTGTAGTATCATCAACCATTGCAATATCATTGAATGAAAAGTTGCCCCATTTTTCTATAAGCCATGACTTACCAGCATCATTTGATTTAAGTATAATACCATTATCACCAATAATAAAACCTTTCTGGCCTACGAATGCAATATCTGAAAATTTAGTTCGTTTGTATTCAATTAGTTCTATTCTGAATTCTTCTGCTTTAAATTGTTTGTCACCTGGATTGTATGAATATACATGCTGATTATCAAAATCTATTTTTTCAATGGGAAGCTCAGTAAAATTGAGGTCATCTTTGTTGTTAAAAAGTATTGTAGCTTTGTTTCCAACTACATAGTGTGAATTGTTATAATGAGCTATCGCATTCAAATGAGGTGCTGAGAGAGTGCTTGATATTTGAGTGGCTACTGCAGTAGCAGCAATAATCATTATTGGACCTAATGTCAAAGCTGCCCAGTAATAGATAACTTTTAAAAACATTGAACGCTGTTTGGAAACCCTGAAAATATCATTTAATGATTTTTCAAGTGTCCGTAAAACGGCAGTAGCCGAAAAAGCCAACACAACTGCACCAATGCCACCTATTTTTGCTGCATTGTCAATTAATGTACTTATAGTTTGAAAAAATGGGTCAACATTTACTTTGATATTATGTTCAATGAGGAATAATGTAATTTGTCTAAATAACTCGTCCTTTTTGTCGCCAACTCCTGAGAATATGGAATAAATAGTTAAAACTACAGCCAGTGTAGGAATAAGCGAAACAATGGTTGTATATGCAATAGAAGATGATTTGGTAAGGCAGTCATCTTTCATAAACTTGCGGGAGGCAACAATAAATACCTTCACAGTATTTATTATTTTGGTTGTAAGCCAGTTAAATGCTTCTTCGCCACGGTAAATCTGATTTATTATTTGAATAATGAAATTCCTCAATTCAGAGATTTTATTTTTAAATTTTGGTATGAGTTTTTTCATGACAATTGTTCCTTATAATATATTTAGTATGAATCATGTGTTTGGTTGCTTAAATATAATGTATGTAAAAAAAGCTTTGGACAATCCAAAAATTTTGATATGTTATACAAATTATATTCATCTAACATTATAAAAAAACATTGAATTTATATCGTATTATAGTGTACATGCAGTATTTAACAAAACGTCAAGAAATTTTTATTGGAGGTGAATACAAAAGATAGATGAATTAAATTTTGTGCAATTAAAAAAATGAATTGATTTTGTTAACATCCGGGGTTTAAATAAAGCTATAAAGGATTACAATTATGTCTTCAAAATCACTGGTTTCAATAAAAAGTAAAGTTTATTGCGCCAAACTTAATATATCAGGTTTGATATTAACTGTAATTGACAAAGAAAACAATAGAATTATTGGCGTTAATGGTGTTTTTATTTCAGGGGATAATTTAAAGAATGCCCGTACTAATATTTCATCTGTTGATTTTATCGAGGCTATTAATGTAGCTTCGCAGCAATATGCTGTGCAAAAAGAATATTTTGAAATTGTAAAAAATTATCTTTTACACAGATTAGATCAAAAAAACATCAATGTGTTAATTAATAATATTGGTAATAACCAAATAGCTGCAGTCAATGAATTCCAACGTATTATTAAGACTGCTTTGAATATTGATATCATTGATGTGTATTCTGAATTTGATAGTATCTCCCCGGCACAATATAATGAAATTATTATTGCTCAAAAAATTGATTCGTTAACATTATCACAGCAGGTGGAAATTGCTGCTCAATACTATGATAATAATACACAGCTGGCAGAGGAATCAATAAAAAGCAGTAAGCAAGATATTGGAATAACTGTAATTTATTTTGATGCAAAGCAGTTTAGTGGTGTTGGTTTTTGTTTTGTTAATTGTATCACAAAAAAATTGTTGTATTGTTTCTGCTGGGTAGCTGAGCCTGCAGTAGTACAGTCCGAAGTAAAAGCTAATGACGCATTGTATGATCTGTTTTATAAAGTTACTAAAGCTGCAGAAAGAGTAACTAAACTTACACCAATACAACATGAAATTCAGTCAAGTCTATGGAAAATAGATATTAACAAATTATTGCATGCTATTGAGCATGAAGCATCAGGGTTAGCAGGGCAGTTATTTGCTTCTTTGTTGTCACAATACAAAGATATTCAAGTCCGTGCAGAGCTACACAAAATAGATGTGATTAGATTTCATATGCTTTATAACCCCTCCCAGTTTGATAAAAAAACTGAAGAAGAGTCAAGCGAAAGTAAAATAGATAAAAAACTGGTAGCTGTTGATGTTGTATTATCGCCAACTTCAGGCAAAAAGGTTTCACAACTGCAAAAAGGTGATTTTATATATATATTAATTGATACGTCTACACCGTATGGCTATGATGTGGCAAAAGCGCTGAATTTAATTGTAGATAATAAAAATACACCTATTGAAGCTGAAGTATTTTCAGTGAATTACAGTAAAAAGAAGGGATATACCATATTTGTAAAAATTACAGAAAGTCTTTATGGTAAGGCTATAGAGGAGCAGGATGTTAAAGTTAAAACAAAGCTTGTGATTTCTGATGAAGAAAAAGCCTCATCAAAAGGGAGCCTTCTTATTGGGCTTATAGCAGGTTTGATAGTAATTGCTATACTATTATTTATTTTATTAACCTGAGTAAATCAATTCTATAATTTGCCTTCACGTTCCAATTTTTGAATATCCTGTGGTGTAATAGGTTTATCCTTACCCAATATTTGTGCAGCTTTGTTTAGCTTCTGAATCATATCTTCATCAGTGATTATTTTATCCCGTGAAGCATCAATATCATCCCTGGACTGCGGTGGTATATTAAGATAAATTTTTGCATACACTTCACGCTTGTTAGAGTATGACCCTGAAAAGGTAATATTGAGGTTGCATGTTGATTTTGGCAACAGCGATTTTGGCACTTTCAGCAATTGCTTAACCGAAGATTTAGGTGCTAAAAATGTTGATTCCAATATCTGATCAGGATTAATATTTTTATAATCCGGTGAAAGTGAAGTATTGCATGGCTTACATTCAAGTACAGCATTGTTAAATGACACCGGTTCATCAAAAATATTTTTCATATTAACTTCTACAGTGATGTAATTGTTATCTATAGAAGGAAATTTATTGTAAAGAACCGGTATTATTGGATTCCCCATTAGATTTGATAAATAGTGAACATTGGGAAATGATATACTGGCTCTCCCTGTGGCTGATATCCCGTTGGCATCAGTTATTTTAACCTGTGCAATAAAGCTTGACTGCAAACCTTTTTGGTCTCTAGAAGCATAACTGTGAGTTATATAACCGGTTTGTGTTGTGGCATACGTACCATCACCAAAATCCCAATCATAGGTACATTTCCCGGACAGCCCCTTCTGGGAAGTGACCTCAAATATTGCGGATTCAGGTTCCAGATTATGCAGACGAGCACTTAATGTAACCATTGGCTTATCAGCACAGTCCACCACATTTATCTGGACTTTACGCATGTCTATATGTTTGCCTTCATCTCGTACTGTTACGTAAAATTCCCTTAGTCCTGCTTTGGTAAAACGCAAAATTGCAGGATTACCTAATTTGTTGCTGATGCGATACACCAGGTGTGCATCAGGCCCAAATGGGTTTTTTGCAATAACCGTAACCTTAAAATCTTCACCTGCACATACTGGGTTTTTTTCTAGTATTATCTCTTTAATAAAATTTGCCTGTTCAATCTCGTAAGTTTCAACCTTTTCTGGATCAACGGGAGGAATTTCTTCCTGAGGTTCTGGTGCTGACATAAATTGGAATATATTAAGCAGTGATTGTGTTTTTGTGGAGTTATCGACCCCTTCTTTATCATTCTTAAGAGTAATTAAAAGAATTATAGTTATAATAACAATAATAATTCCCCCAATTATATATGTGCGTTTCATAAGTTATCCTCTAATGAAATGTAAATTTTGTAACAATATAATATATTGGCGATAGCTCAATGCACTGCACCATCGTATAAAATTAATCAAATATATTAAAGTATACTAATCATTAGAAATTCATTGCAAAGCGATTATCTGTTGAATATTAAAATAATCAATAAAAAAATCCCGGGCAAATAATAACCCGGGATTGTTGTGTTCACCCAGTTAATCCACCCAATAATAGTATCCGGAGGTAATAACAAGTGGATCAACCTGTCCATAGTATGAAGAGGAGGTAGTTTGTACACCAGGATAATAGCCCGATGGATTTTTGTAGGTATATAACAACAGATGATCAGGTGCATTAGCTGTAGCAGATTTCTGGTTAATGTAGCTTCTCCAGTAAGCAGAGGTGTCCCAAGATCTGTCCCAGCCAAACGTATTGACAATCTGGTTGGCAATCTTTTCATCAGCACCAGTTCCAAAGAGGCCTTCAATATCTATAATGAAGGCGCCAAAACCACCGGCTTCATCGCGCACCATATTCTTTACTGAGTTATAAAGGTTGAATGCACACTGTGTTACCAATGAGGGAGGAATATATGCCACATTCATTGTTTTTCCAGCAAAGTAATTGGCATACCAGCAAGTACCTGAACAATGATTACCACGCCCTGTTATATAGTAATTTACATAATCAAGCTGATACATATTTACATACGCATTAACACGGTAATACGCTTTAACATACAATAGTTTGTCCGCTGCCAACTGCAAGTACTGTCTGTATAAAGCTTCATTGGCTGCTGTTGGTTTTAATACAGCTCCACCAGCTGCATGAAAATTTTTAGTAACATTGTAGGTTGTGTCAATATCTTCGGTTAATATACCGGGTAAGCCATTACTCAATCTGTTTGGGTCCATACGCTTTGGTGTTGTTTTAATGAACCATATATAATTGTATTCAATTGGCACTTCACTCACGTACATTGTGTTATGCCGAATATTAAACCCATTATCAACTGCCATCCCGCTGTGACTCCAGTAACAACCTAAAATTGCAAGAAGATCCATTATAAATCCAGGGCTGGTTGACAGTATGATATCACCTTTCTGGGCATTAATGCTCATGGGTTTGTATACCCATTGGCCTGCAAAAACTGTTGAACATACAAAAACTATCAGTACTACAATGCACAGTTTGGATATAAACTTCATGTAAACCCCCTTTATAAAAATGAATTTTTAGTAGCAATGGCATTATGAGTGAATAATCACTCATTTATGTATGCATAATTTACTCTTTTTACTATTTGTTAGTATAATATTTTAAACATCAATAAAAAGTCAACTCAAATACCGGCTAATAGGTATAAATAAATATTTTTTTTGAACAATATTTATAATTCTATTGTAAAAAATGAGAGTTATTTTAATAATATTGAATGAATTGGCTGAGTATTTTTAAAAAAAATTGTTTCAAACTGAAATACAATTTCTATATTTTTTTTTATGAAATTATAGTAGCTTAAATAATTAAGTAGTCATGCTATTTATATTTGTATAATTTTTGATTGGCAGTGAAAAATGTGCTACATTTTATATTTAATTGTCTGAAGTAATGTATTTTTTTTAAGGAGGATAATGCATGGCGTATAAAATAACCGAAGAATGTACAATGTGCGGTTCATGTGCTGCTGAATGTCCATCACAGGCAATATCTGAAGGTAAAGATAAATATGTGATAGATCAGGATGCATGCACTGAATGTGGTAGCTGTGTTGATTTGTGTCCTGCAGAAGCAATAGTAGAAGTATAATAATAATGGGGCTTTGCAAGCCCCATTTATTTTAAAAATATAAAAAAAATGCGTTGATTTTTATAAAAAAATAACCTATTGTGTGGCATAAATAGTATAAAGATTGGTGATATTACTACACAGGTTGGAGCTTTGTATTATAGTAATTAAATGTAGAAGTGTTGATTATACTATAATCTTTGATTAAAACCATTTGTTAATGAATACAGATTTTCTTTGAAACAGGTGCTTGATATAAAATAAAGCTGGGTTTGATATGTTTGTTACTGATTACAAAGCATGATTGTATACATAGATGAATAATAATGATGTGCATTGCAAGCATTCATGTTGTATCAAATGATTCCATGGTAATAGGGAGAATAAGTTTGTATGTGTGGAATTGTAGGATATATTGGCAATAAAAATGTAGCCGAAGTTCTCATCAATGGATTGCGCCGCCTTGAATACAGAGGATATGATTCAGTTGGGATTGCAGCACTCAATCATACGCTGATTGTTCAAAAACAAAAAGGTAAAGTTTCAGAACTCAATACAATTTTAAATTATGACGATTTCAAAGGATTTCATGTTGGGATTGGGCATACGCGCTGGGCAACGCATGGCGAACCAAATGATATTAATGCGCATCCGCATACTGACTGTAATGGCCAGATAGCTTTAGTACATAATGGAATTATTGAAAATTATGCCGCTATTAAAAAGGTATTACTGAAACATAATCATATAATAAAAAGTGAAACCGATACTGAAGTCATTGTGCACCTGATTGAATATTATCACCAGACAATGCCATTGGTTGATGCAGTACAAAGGACATTAACCAAAGTAGAGGGTACATATGGCATTGTTGTTATTTCAAAAAAAGAACCTGATAAATTGATAGCTGCCCGCAATGGCAGTCCTTTAATAATAGGTGTAGGCGATAATGAAATGATTGTGGCATCTGATGCAAGTGCAATAGTTGAACATACACGCAATGTCATATATGTTTCAGATGGTGAAATAATTGAGATAACAAAAAATTCAGTTAAAACGTATAATCTGCAAAAACAAAATATTGAAAAACATACTGATAAAATTGACTGGGATATTGCTGATATTGAAAAGCAGGGTTTTCCTCATTTCATGCTTAAGGAGATTTTTGAGCAACCTGAAACAATACAAAATGCTTTCCGGGGCAGGATTTTATTGGACGAAGGTAAAACTCGGCTTGATGGATTGAGGCTTACTGAAGATGAATTAAATGAAATACGGCGAATCATCTTCATAGCATGTGGTACTTCATGGCATGCTGGTTTAATAGGTGAATACCTGATTGAGGAATATGCACGCATTCCAGTTGAAGTTGAATATGCATCTGAATTCAGGTATAGAAGCCCCATACTTGATAAAGGAGATCTGGTGATAGTAATAAGCCAATCAGGCGAAACAGCTGATACGCTTGCTGCACTACGAGAGGCAAAAGCCCGTGGGGTAAAGGTACTTGGCATAACCAATGTTGTGGGCAGTACCATCGCACGCGAAAGCGATGGTGGCGTGTATATCCATGCAGGTCCCGAAATAGGTGTTGCATCAACTAAAGCATTTACCTCCCAGATTACAGTGTTGATCTTACTCACATTTTATCTGGCACGGCGAAAGTACATGACTGCTGATGCAGGAAGAGAATTTTTGCAAGAATTAATTAATGCACCGGCGCTTGTAAAACAGATTCTTAATAAGAATGATGAAATCAAAGCAATTGCACAATTGTATAAACATCACCGAAATTTTCTATATTTAGGAAGAGGCATACAGTTCCCTGTAGCTTTAGAAGGTGCGCTTAAGCTTAAAGAAATTTCGTATATTCATGCAGAAGGGTATCCTGCTGCGGAAATGAAGCATGGGCCTATCGCCCTTATTGATGAAAATATGCCTGTTGTGTTTATTGCAGTGAAGGATGAGGTTTACCAAAAAGTTATAAGCAATATGCAAGAAGTAAAAGCACGTAAAGGCAAAATTATTGCTATTGCAACCGAAGGTGATGAAGAAATTAAAAAATATGCTGATCATGTACTGTATGTTCCTGTTACCAGGAAAATTATATCGCCTCTTTTAACGGTTGTCCCCTTGCAGCTTTTAGCCTATCATATTGCAGTTTTGCGCGGCTGCGATGTGGACCAACCAAGGAATCTGGCAAAAAGTGTTACTGTGGAATAAAAAGTAAAATATTTTTGTGTGAGTTTTTTAAATAATTGACAATACTTTAAGGAGTTTTAAAAAGTTGTTGAATTTTATCTAGAAAATGTGAAGCTGAATAATGGAGTTCATACTCTTTATGTAATAAGCAAATAGAAAAGGAGAATCAGAAATGATAGTAATTGAGAATGTAGACCACATTGGCATAACAGTATCTGACCTGGATAAAGCTATAGAATTTTATAGTGATTTGTTTGATTTTGAAGTCGTTGAGCGTGCAAGCAATGCTAGTGAAGCGTTTATAAAAGTTGGCGATATTCTTATTAAGCTTGTCGAAGTTAAAAATTACAAAGCTCCCGATAACTCAAAAAGCCATATATGTTTTTATATTGATGAAGAAGATTTTGATGATGCACTTGATGAACTAGAGGAAAAGAATATCAATATTGTATATGGCCCTGAGAATATACGCAAAGGTCGGCTTGTTGTATTTACTGACCCTGATGGTAATAAAATAGAGCTACGGTATCCAAGGCCTGTCCGTTATAATTATTTTCCTGCCATGCAGCTAAACCTTACAGTTCCAATTATTCCCATTGGAGTTTTTGGCGATAGTTCTAAAATAATTATCGTTGCTGAAATGCTGTGCAGGTATGGATTCAATTGTATTGAAATCACTTTAAGGACACCACAGGCTCTGGAATGTATTACCATACTGCGAAAATCCTTCCCACAATTGCTGATAGGGGCAGGCAGTGTGCTAACGGTGGATGATTTTATGGCTTCTGTTGATGCAGGTGCATCATTTGTTGTATCACCTTGTGTCAATGATTCATTAATTGAGCTATCGCACAAAACTACTAATGTTACGTATATTCCAGGTTTCACAACTCCTACTGAATTTGCCCATGCCTTACAAATAGGCAGTACAACGTTAAAATTTTTTCCAGCAGAGTATGCTGGTGGTGCAGCCTATCTTAAAGCAATGTTAGAGCCCTTTGTCAGGTTTTCATTTTCCATTATACCTACAGGCGGCATTTTACCTCATGCTATAAAGGATTATCGTGCAATTCCACAGGTTTTGGCATGCGGCATGTCGTATATTGTTGAAAGCAAATTAATTGAAAGCAATAATTTTGATATTCTTGAAAATCGTATAAAAGAAACCTTAGAAAAAATAGCATAGTACATGCCCCTTTATAAAATTATAGAACAGGCAGTCCTTAAGCGTGAAGCGCTTTTTAATAATGCAGAAACTAATGCATTCAGGTTATTCAATAGCAGTGGTGATAATTGTGAGGGGTTAATCATTGATTACTATAATGGATATGTACTATTGCAATTGTATGATAGCTCATTGTATAGCATCTATCACAAGATAAGCAAATATTGTAAAACAATACTTAACTCGTTACATATACCGGTTAATGGAATATTACTTAAAGATAGATCAAAAGTTAATGACCCTCAAAGAATTGCTCAAATTAGAAAAAGCATCCTTGTGGAAGGGGACCTACCACCTGAGAAATTTATAGTAAAACAGAACAATATAGCGGCGTATGTGGATCTTATAAATGGTCAGAATACCGGTGTTTTTCTTGATATGAGAGTGGTGCGCAGTAAAATGGCTGCATACTATATGAAGGGTGGTAATCTGTGCAACCTTTTTTGTTACACTGGACTATTTTCAGTACATGCTTTAAAAAATGGAGTACAACATGCTGTAAACGTTGATATTTCACAATCAGTTTTAAACAGGGCAAAACAAAATTATCTTTTAAATAATATTGCTTACGATTCAAGAGATTTTGTTAAAATTGACTGCAAGCAGTATTTAAAAAAAGCATTGAAACATAATACTCCCTTTAATTTTGTAATATTTGACCCGCCAACATTTTCGCGCAATAAAAAACAAAATTTCAGCGTTAAAACTCATTATAGTGATTTTTGTGCATTAATTCAAACTATTGCTCGTAGCGGATATGTTCTTACCACTATCAATGCAGTTTCCATTAGTGTACATGATTATAGGTCATTGCACCCAAAAGACTGGAAATTAGAGTTCCTGGACCATGAACCCGATGATTTTCCCTATATCAAACCCTACTTGAAAGCTGGTTTGTGGAAAATACCGTAAAATTTATAATTAATCCTTGACTTGTAAATTAATAGTTTCGACAATATTTATAGGCAAATGTCCGTTTTTTTTATGATAAAATGAAAAAGTAGCATTGTTGATGCTTATTTATATTAAACAGTTGGCAAGGTTATACTTTATTTTATTGGTCAGGATAGCGCAATGATTGTATTCTATATAGCTGTTGTGATTGTAATATCAGGTGTTTTGCTTATTCTATATTCTGAGTTTTTTGAAGTAGCTATCAAGAAAACACTCCCTGACGATAGATTTGTACCTGATTATGATAATGAAGTTATTGTATCAAAAACTGATAAGTCAAAAGGGCTGGCTGTATCAAAAAATAATGATGTGGATGTTGAGGAATTGCCAGAAATAGATATTGTACTAGAAGATAGAATTACTACCAATTTACCAAATGACAGTAATGTAGCTAAAGATACCAGATCTCATATACCAAAGGGTAAAAAAGGGTATGAAGTTGTGATGTATGTAGATAGCAGTGGCACTATTGGAAATATTTCTGATTCTGTGGCAACAAATGACTTTAGTTTTTTAACAAGAATTGGATCTGGTCATTTACAATATATACAACAGGGAATTAATATTACAATTGATAACAAATTGTATCGGTATGATTTTTTCCGCATATCTTCCCTAAAAGCACATGAAAATTATATGCTATTTACAGTAAAAGGAAAAAATGCTGTTCATTGTATTGTACTTAATGAAGATTCTGATATTTTACTGGATATTGAAAAAGAGTATAATAATTTTAATGAATCTTAAATGCAGGGGTTGATTACTATGTATTATCGCTATACATCACGACAAAGAAAAAAAATTACCACAAAATGGGTAATTAATGCTGTTTTAATAGCATGCATAATTTATGTGGTACACCACTATCATCAGTATATATTTTTCTGGAAATATACATTAAATAAATTACAGGCCAAAATTGAAGCTGCATCAAATCAGCCAGATACTACTATACGGCAGAAGCAGTTGAAGGATCTTTGCAGTGCTGTTACCAAATATGCTGAAAGCAATCCAATGAGTTCAGATGCTTTTTATCTGTTGGGCGAAACGTATTATCATTATGCTTATAGCCTTTTAAATAAACCCATATATACACTCTATGATGACACTGTATTGCAAAATATTTCTGCTGATATACGGCAGCACTTCCTTTTAGCAATTAAAGCCATAAATAAAGGGATAGCCCTTGGCGGCAGATCTTCAATTAGTGATAATACAAGAGTCAGTTACGCTGCATCATTATATTGCAGTGGATATTATCCTGTTAATGAAATATATACAATTGTACAAAAAGTTTCTAATGTGCAAAAACTATCGTTACAGAATATAAGAATGTATTCTCTCATAGCTATAAAAAGTGGACATTTTGAAGAAGGGATTGAGCTAGTAAAGGTAAAAGGGGTTTCAGATAATATTGAAGGGAGAATGTTTTTGGCTGCATCTTATCTTTACGCAAATCAGCAAAGCAATGCTATTATTGAGTATAGAAATATACTTCAGAGTTCAAGGGACAATACCATTGTAAAAGCAGTTCATATAGAATTGGGTAAGATATTTTACAGGAAAGGTGTATACTCGCAATCGCTTGAGCACTTGAATGCGGCTTTACAAATTGATGACCATGATGTGCAGTGCAAACTGTGGTTGGGTAAAGTATATTCTGCTGTAGGTAATATATCCCAGGCAAAGGCATTATGGAGTGAGGTTCTTTTAATTGATTCAGATAATACCGAAGCCAAGCGCTTGCTAGGGATAATGTAATCTTTTTTAGCATTTGATAAAAAATTTTAACGATAATCGCTTGACAAAAATTGAAGGAAAGTATCATTCAAATGCAAATAATATGCTGATTATCAATTTTTTGACTAAAAAGGTAAATTTATTATGATCTTCGATTCTGTATACAGTTTATTTTCCAATGATATGGGTATTGATTTGGGAACTGCCAATACCTTAGTACATGTCAAGGGACAGGGTATTGTTTTGAGTGAACCTTCTGTTGTTGCTGTTCAAACAAGTACTGGCAAAGTACTGGCTGTTGGCCATGAGGCAAAGAGGATGCTAGGAAGAACTCCGGGAGATATTGTTGCAATACGACCGATGAAAGATGGTGTTATTGCTGATTTTGAAACAGTTGAAAAGATGATACGATATTTCATACAAAAGGTGCATAAACGTACAACGCTGGTTAGGCCAAGGGTTGTGATTGGTGTCCCATCAGGCATTACTGAGGTAGAAAAGCGTGCGGTTCGTGAGTCTGCGGAGCAAGCCGGAGCACGTGAAATTTATCTTATTGAAGAAGCTCTTGCAGCAGCTATTGGAGCTAATATACCAATTCACGAGCCTGCAGGCCATATGATTGTTGATATTGGTGGTGGTACAACTGAGATTGCTGTTATCTCGCTTGGTGGCATGGTTATAGCTGATTCGATAAGGATAGCAGGGGATGAGTTTGATGAAGCCATTATAAAATATATGAGGACTCAGTACAATCTGGTGATAGGCGAGCGAATGGCCGAAGATGTAAAATTCAGACTGGGCAATGCCTTCCCTGAAAAGAAAATTGAAACTATGGAATTAAAAGGACGTGATGCTATTTCTGGTTTACCACGTACTTTAGAGATAGATTCAACGGAAATAAGAAAAGCTTTAAAAGAACCTGTAGATCAGATACTAGATGCTATTAAACATACATTGGAACGGACCCCACCTGAGTTGGCAGCGGATATAGTTGAGCGTGGGATTGTGCTTTCAGGCGGTGGATCATTATTAAAGGGTCTTGATAAGTATATTAGCAAAGAAACCGGTGTTCCAGTTATACGGGCTGAAAATCCATTGACATGTGTTGTGATGGGAGCCGGTAAATTCCTTGAGGAAATTAAAAACCTTTACCGCTCTAATTTGAAGTAGTTCCGCTGTATTTCTTTCTCTATACAGATGCTCTTGCGTGTCGCAGGAGTATTTATTTTATTTTTAAATGATGGGTCTGCTGTGGAATTCTTTATAAGGCACAAAACAATTGTACTATTTGTAATATTTACTCTGTTTTGTTTCATCTCACTCTCTTTACAATCAACAGGGGTAACAAATGTTGTAGAGGGGGCAGGTAATGCAGTTATTTTTCCATTTCAGAAGTTATATCATGCCATACAGACAAATCTTTCACTCTTATGGTCAGGTTTTTCGCAACTTCGAAATGCACAGGAAGAACTGGAAAAAACTAGATTACGCTTACAGCAGTATGAATCAGTTGCTGAAGAGTTAGAGGAAATCAAAAGAGAAAATGAACAGCTCAGAAATCTTTTAGGACTGAAACAGCGATTAAAATATGAATCGGTTTTAGCTACTATTATATCAAAAGACCCAGACAACTGGTTCAGGACAATAATTATTAACAGAGGAAGTTCTGACGGCATTGAAGTAAATATGCCGGTGGTTGCTTTTTTTGGTGATGAAAAAGCAATCGTAGGTAAAATAATTGAAGTGAGAAGATCAATAGCACGGATTTTGCCAATTATTTCTCCTGATTTAAAAATAGGGGTTATATTTCAGGAAAGCCGTTATCCGGGACTCTTAAGTGGCTATTCGGCTATTGGTAAATTATGTGTAATTGATTATGTTGATAAAACTGCAACTGTAAAAGCTGGTGATATTGTCATCACTTCAGGTCAGGGAGGTATTTTCCCCCAAGGGCTATTGGTAGGAGTAGCTATTAAATCGTTCCCATCTGAATCCGGTGCATTTCAGCGTGTTTTAGTAAAACCGTATATAAATTTTGATCTAATTGAAAATGTAGTAGTTATTAAAAAAGAACCGGATGAAGAGATCTTAAAATTAATACAGGAAGAACCGCAACTATGATAGTAATGTATCTTATAACTGGTGCACTTTTGTTAGCATCACTTATCATTCAGGGGCATTCTTCCTTTGATGTCCTGCGAATTGGGGGTGTAAAACCTGATCTTGTGTTTATCGTCGTTGTTTATTTTGCTTATAGCTTTGGTTCTTTATATGGTGAAGTAACGGGTTTTATAGGTGGATTATTGCATGATGCAATTTCCAATTCTCCCCTGGGGTTGCTAGCGTTCCCTAAAATGGCTTTAGGGTACATAATTGGTTTTTTTGGAAGGTCAATTTTCAAAGAAAATCTTTTTACAGTTTTTTTGCTAGTCTTTTTTGCATCTATTGCAAAAGGTATTATTACTCTTATATTATGTTATTTATTCCATCAAGGATCATTATCTTCAATAACTTCAATTATTTTACCCGAATCTTTCTATAATGCGTTATTATCCCCCCCATTATTCTTCCTTTTTGATAAGATATTTGAACAGGAGTTATCGAGGGAAGGTCGTTAGTATATGCAGTTTGCATCTATAAGAACTAAAATTATTGAAGAGTTCAGAAAAAGGCTTTTGTTTGTTGGAATTATTGTTATTGCCATGTTCTGTATTTTTTTCTTCCAGCTAATTAATTTGCAGATAATACAGGGAAAGGAATATTCTGAAAAGTCGCGCATGAATATGGAAAATAATATTCCTATTCCTGCATCCCGTGGTGAAATATACGATAGAAACTTTGCTCCTGATAAGCAGAATGTGATACTGGCAACAAACAGACCATCGTTTAATGTTATTGTAGTCCCAGCACGTTATAAAGAAAAAAGAACATTATATTATGCAATAAAAAATGTGTGTGCTTTGTTAAAATTACCATATAATGAAATCATATCAGACATACAATCAAATAATCCTTATAACAGATATGTAATACAAGAAGATGTTCCATTTAATATTGTAGTAACTATCGCTACCAATCAGGATAAATTCCCAAATATTATGTGGGAAGATGCACCAGTACGAGTGTACCCTTTTGCCAATATATTTTCACATGTCATAGGATATATTGGGAGTTTAACTAAAGAAGAATACAATAGCTATAAAGATGTGGGATATAAATATTATCAAAAAATAGGAAAAGCTGGTATTGAAAGACAATACGATTCAACCTTACGTGGTGTGGATGGATATGTAAGGCGTATAGTGGACGCAAAAAACAGGACTGAGGGTGAAGAAATTGGACAACACCCAAAACCCGGGTATAATATTGTTCTAACAATAGATTATGATGTCCAGAAAACAGCATATACTGCATTGGGTGACAACAGAGGTTCTGTTATAGTAATGAAACCTGCAACAGGTGAAATTTTAAGCTTGGTGAGTAAACCTGATTATGATCCAAATCAGATTATATCAAAAAACAATACAAAGATAATAACACAATTAAATAATGATAAAAATAAGCCTTTTTTAAACAGGGCTATACAGTCACGCTACCCCCCAGCATCAACTTTTAAACTTGTTACAGCAATTGCTGCACTTGAAGAAGAAAAATGGAATCCTAATATTACACTATATTGCCCTGGGAAATACACATTAAAGGGATATGTGGACAGAGATTTTTATTGTTATCAAGTTCATGGTTCAGTCAATTTATTATGGGCAATAGCAAAATCCTGCAGTGTATATTTTTACCAGTTAGGATTGAAGTTAGGACCAACCACTATCTTCAATTATGCTGGATATCTAGGGCTTGCGGAACCTTCAGGCATTGATATACCAGGCGAAATTACAGGATTTATTCCATCAAAAAAATGGAAGCAAAAAACTTTTGGACAACCATGGTTTGATGGGGATACGGTTAATCTTTCTATAGGCCAAGGTTTTATGCTTGTAACCCCAATTGGCATGATGGATTTTATTTCGGCGATAGTCAATTCTGGTGTTGTTTTCAAACCTCATCTTATAAAAGAAATTCGATCAAATGATAATTCATCAGTTATTTCAGTTGTTATACCCGAAAAACTTCGTGAAATACCATTATCACCAACTACAATAGAAACAATCAAACAAGGAATGAGAATGGCGGTCACCAATGGTACTGCTGCACGCCTGGGATATTTACAAGTGCAAATGTGTGGCAAGACAGGAACTGCACAAACACGTTCAAAAAGGCAGGAGGACGTAAGCCAACATGCCTGGTTTGTTGGCTTTGGTCCATACGATGCAGCCCCTGAAAAGATTGTTGCTATTGTAGTAATGGTTGAATATGGTATTGCAGGCGCCGCAACTGCTGTTCCAATTGCAGAACAGGTTTTCAGCACATTGATAAAAAAGGGATATTTTTAATGTTTAAAACCATAAAATCAGCTTTCCAGGAATACGATGTTAATCTCCTATTTGCTATTATTGCTCTGATTTTAATTGGTCTAATAACTATTTATGCCACTGGTTTTGATCCAATTGAAAAGGTCAATAGCGGATTATATAAAAAGCAATTACTGTGGTTTATCATTGGTATAATATGTATGTTTGCAGTTTCACGAGTACATTATAGATTATTAGGTGATTATTCCCTATATATATATTTACTATTATTATTTTTTCTTTTGCTTACAACAATATTTGGAGCAAAAATACGTAATACCCGCGCATGGATTAGTTTTGGTTTTTTTGCTATACAACCTTCAGAGTTTATGAAGCTTGCCACTATCATTATCCTTTCAAAATATCTTGAATTACGGCAGTTTGATATTAAAAGGCTGCGTGAACTATTTATACCCTTTGTAATTATTGGAATTCCAGTGTTACTCATCTACTTACAACCCGATTTTGGTACAGCTATGATTTATGTGCCAATATTCTTAACCTTATTATTTTTAGGTGGGGCTGATATACCACAACTAATATCGATTGTAGGGATAGCTACTATAGCTTTATTTGTGCCTATGATGTTGACGTATTTTGAATGGAGTGGAATGAGTGTATCAGGTGGTATTTTTTCATTCCTCAGAGGCAATGAACTGTTGTATATAATTTCGGGCGCTTTATTAGTTACAGCAATTATTGCATTTGTTTTATATTTCTTTTTTAATTCTAAAGTATACAGAGCAATATATATTCCTTCATTTATTGTATCCTCAGGTTTATTTTTATCGGTTATTATTCAGAGATTTTTAAAGGAATACCAAAAAAGGAGAATCCTTGTATTTTTGAATCCAGATTTAGACCCATATGGATCAGGATATAATGTGATACAATCAAAGATTGCCATAGGTTCAGGTGGAATTATTGGCAAGGGATTTTTAAAAGGGTCACAGTCCCAGTTGGGTTTTTTGCCTGAAAAATCAACAGATTTTATTTTTTCAGTAATTGCAGAAGAGTGGGGTTTTATTGGTGCAGTTATAGTATTATCATTATATGCATATATAATATATAAAGGATTTACAATAGCATTAAAAGCATCAGATAAATTTGGTATGCTTGTTGCTGGCGGTATAACATGTATGATATTTTTCCATGTGATTATTAATATTGGGATGGCTTTGGGTATAATGCCAGTTACAGGCCTTCCGCTTACGTTTTTATCATATGGCGGTTCAAATTTAATCATGTCGCTTATAAGCATTGGTATACTCTTAAACATAGATTCACGTACACGATAGTCATTCCCTGCTATAAAAAATAAAATCAATAGTAAAGAATGCTTGCAAATTAATTTATAATCCTTTATATTATAGAGGGTTTGGCTATCTGAAAATAAGTATACAGGAATACTGATGTTAATTGCCCTTTTTATACTATTGCAGATTTCATTTTCGTTTCACATCTATTCGCTTGTCCTCTATGTATTACGAAGGGAAAATAAATATCTCAAAGGGTTTATAAATACAACAATTAGCAATGTACTGCTAGCGGGGGGTATTACAGCTTTAGCAATTATTCATCCTGAATATGTTGCAAAAGTCGATTTCAAACTGCTATTATGGTTAATGACTGGGTTTATCATGCTGATTATGTTATTTATAAAAATAAGCATTGCAAGGGCAATATATAAACGAAGCAAAGATCCACAGCATTTTCATTATAATTTTTTTGGCAAAAAAGTTTTGCATGGAACTGTCGTTAAATTTGAAGAAATTTTAATATTCTTTTTTACCATGCCTTTCTTTTTATT